>NZ_QWFB01000038.1:0-49746 GCF_003576205.1 Achromobacter sp. K91
GCCAGCCAGCCCGCCGGCACCCCCACGATCAGCCCCGCCAGCACCCGCAGACCCGCGCGTCGCGTTGCGTCCGCGTTCATGGCGGCCCGCCCCAGCCCCGGCGGCAAGCCGCCGAACTTGGCCAGGACAGCCTGCGCCCGGGTCCAGGCGCGGTCGTGCTCGGGGCTGCGTTGGCGCCAACGCTCACAGGCCAGCTTGTCCGCATCGGAGAAGCGCCCCGAATGCAACCGCACCAGCCAATCCGCGGCTTCGCCCGCGATCTTCGGATCGATGGCGTCCGTCGCTGCCGTCATGACGCCGCCAGGATGCAATGCTTGAAGGCCTCGGCCATGTAGCGCTTGACCGTGCGCACGCTCACCCCCATCTCGACGCCGATCTGCTCGTACGTCAGGCCGTCGAGTTGCGACAGCAGGAATGCGATCCGGGCCTTGTCCGGCAGGGCCGCCAGCAAGGCGTCCACCTCGCGCAGCGTCTGCAGCACCATCAGGCGCTGCTCTTCCGACGGCGCATGCCGCGCCGGCATGGCCGCGAGGGCGTCGAGGTAGGCCTGCTCCAGCGCATGGCGCCGGTACAGGTCCACCATCAAGCGCTTGGCGATGGTGGTCAGGTAGGCGCGCGGCTCCTGCAACTCCGGCATGGCGCGCCGGCGATAGCTGCTCAGCAACCCGACAAACGTGTCCTGGGCCAGGTCGGCGGCGTCGGCGCTGTTGCCCAGCCGCCGGCGCAGCCAGCCGAACAGCCAGCCGTGATGCGCGTCGTAGATGCGCTGCACGGCGACGGCGGAAGTCGGGTCGGGGGGAGACATGGCGAGGACGTGGTCGGATTACTTCGATAATGGGAATTAATCGCAATTATCGCCACAAACCGACTCACCGGCAATCTCCTGCCCGCGCACGTTTCTGAATACGGCATCGTTGGCCCCGCTACGGCGGACTACGTCACCCGCGGCCTGGCCACAGCGCATGAACAGGGTGCGGGGGCGGTCGTGCTGCGCAACAACCGGAAACGGTACAGCTGCGCTGTCTGAGCACGCTGGCCATGACAGGCGCGCAGAACAGCTCGACCATCGTCTTCCCCTTCCCGTGGAGATTGGCCGCCAGCTCAAAGGGCTGGCGGAGCAAGGCTGGGAGTCCACCGCCGGCCCCTGAGCTGCCGGACACGCCGAGCTAGGCCGCCGTCTTGCCCTCCTCCTGCAGCTGCCGCCACAGGATCTTGCCCGTGCTGGACTTAGGCAAAACCTCCACGAACTCCACGACGCGCGGCGCCTTGTAGGCAGCCATGCGCGTCCGCGCCCAGGCGATCACATCTTCTTCGCGCACGCTGCCGCGCGCCTCGTCGCGCAACACCAGCAGAGCCTTCACCGTTTCGCCGCGGCAGGCATCCGGCACTCCGATCACGCAGGCCTCGTGGACTGCCGGATGCTCGTACAGCGCGTTCTCGACCTCCGCCGGCCAGACCTTGTAGCCGGATGCGTTGATCATGCGCTTCAGGCGATCGGTCACGTAGAAATAGCCGTCTTCGTCCACGCGGCCCAAATCGCCAGTGCGGAAATAGCGCTGCCCGTCCAGCATGAAAAAGGCTTCCTCATCGGCCTGCGGATTGTTCCAGTACCCCAGCATGACCTGCGCGCCGCGCGTGACGAGTTCGCCGGTGTCGCCCTGGGGCAGTTCAACCAGCGTGGCCGGATCCACGATCCGCGTGTCCACGCCGAAGGTGGGGACGCCTATGCATTGGCGCTTGTTGCGGTCCAGCGGATTGCAGTGCAGGAACGAGGCGGTTTCCGTCAGCCCATAGGCCTCGTTGTAGGTGATGCCGTAGCGGCTGGCCAACATGGCAGCGACCGCCTCGGGCATGGGGGCTCCGCCGCCGCATAGCTGCGCCAGGCTGGACAGGTCCAGCTTTTCGATGCCGGGTTGCGCGAAGAAATCCACGACCATCGCGGGCGGCGCGGCCCAGACGCTGACGCGATGACGCGCCATCAGCCTCCCGGCCACTTCGCGGTCCCAGCGCGGCAGTACCACCACCGTGGCGCCCAGCAGGATGGGCGTATTCATGCAGCTCTGCATGCCCAACAGATGGAACATCGGCGCCACGCCCATGATGACCGCTTCGGAGGTGAGGCCGCGCCATAGCTGCGAACCGGCCAGGGATGCATTCATGGTGCCGTGGGTATGGCGGCAGCCCTTGGGCCGCCCGGTGGTGCCCGAGGTATAAGGCAGCAGGCAGAGGTCCTTCGACCCGGCCCGGTGCGGCAACGGCTGTACGTTGACCGCCAGCGCGCCGTACCAGGGCACGCCGCCGCGCACATCGGGTGCGCGCCTGGGCGCGGCGACCCATTCGGGCGCATCAGGAGCCGGTCCCTGCAAATAATCCGAATAGGTGTGGACGATGACACGCTCCAGGCGTCCGTCAGCGGCGAAGCCGTCCAGCCGCGCGCACAGTTCCTGGGCCGCGAAGGCCACGCGGGCACCGCTGTCCGCCAGGTAATGCGCCAATTCGTCCGGCGTGCTCATGGCATTGACCGGCACCACCACCGCCTCGGCGCGCAGGATCGCGTAGTACGCGATGACAAACTGCGGACAGTTCTGGCTCAGCAACAGGACGCGGTCGCCTGCCTTCACGCCCGCGCTGTGCTGCAGGTAGCCGGCCATGGCGTCGACCTCGCGCTTGAGCCGCGCGTAGTCCAGCACGGTGTCGTAGAACACGATGGCGGCCTTGCCCGGATAGCGCGTGGCGGACGCCTCCAGGTTGAAGTACAGGCTAGACTGCGGCGGGCTGATCTCCTTCGGCAGCCCCTTGGGCCAGTACCGATAATGCGCTTGGTGCATCTTGTCTCCTCATCGTTGTTCTGACTGTCCGCCATGCGCCTCAGGCGGTCATGGCGCGCGCGATGATTTCCTTCATGATCTCGTTGGAGCCGCCGTAGATCTTGCCGACCCGCGCATCCGCGTACAGCCTGGCTATCGGGTATTCAAGCATGTAGCCGTAGCCGCCGTGCAATTGCAGGCATTCGTCGATCACCTGGCAGTTCATCTGCGTGGTCCACCACTTGGCCATGGCCGCCGTGGACAGGTCCAGCGTGCCCGCCAGCTGGCGCTCGATGCAATCGTCGACGAAACGCGCCGCAATGGTGGCGACTGTCTCGCACTCGGCCAGCTTGAAGCGCGTGTTCTGGAGTTCGATGAGCGCCTGGCCGAAGACCTGCCGGGAGCTCGCGTAGGCCAGGGTTTCCTCGATGGCGCGACGCATGGTGGCCACGGCGCCCACCGCGATCAGCAGCCGTTCGCGCGGCAGCTGCTGCATGAGCTGGGCGAAGCCGCGGCCCTCGACGCCACCCAGCAGGCAGTCCTCGCCCACGCGCGCGCCATCGAAGAACAGCTCCGCCGTGTCCAGGCTTTTCTGACCCAGCTTCTCCAGCAACCGCCCGCGCCTGAATCCCGGCAGGTCCTGCGTTTCCACCATGATCAGCGACACGCCCCTGGCCCCCGCCTGGGGATCGGTCTTGGCGACCACGCAGACCAGGTCCGCGTGCAAGCCGTTGGTGATGAAGGTCTTGGAGCCATTGAGGACATACTGCTCGCCCTGCTTGACGGCGGTGGTGCGCACGCTCTTCAGGTCGGACCCGGCTCCCGGCTCACTCATGGCGATGGCGCCCACCAGTTCGCCCGTGGCCATGCGTGGCAGCCACCGGCGCTTCTGCTCTTCCGTGCCGTAGTTCAGTATGTAATGCGCCAGGATGGCGCTGTGCACGTTGTTGCTGAAGCCGTGCACCATGGCGCGCGCCTGCTCCGCCGCCACGATGGCTTCGTGCGCGAAGTTGCCTCCGCCCCCGCCATAGGCCTCGGGCATGCTCACGCACAGCAGGCCCAACCGGCCCGCCTTGTTCCAGACCTCGCGGTCCGCGTGCTGCTGCTTGCGCCAGCGCTCTTCGTCGGGCACGAACTCCTTTTCGAAGAGGCGGCGCGTCGAATCCTGGAACAGCGTCAGGTCCGCATCCATCCAGCCTTGCCGTGGCGTGTCCATAGCGCTTCCCCCTTTCAAGGACGGCCGCCGCCGACGACCAGGACCTGGCCGCTGACGTAGTTGGACTCGGGCAGGCAGAAAAGGTACACCGCACCTGCGGCTTCCGCCGGCGTGCCGGCGCGGCCGATGGGGATCAGGCTTTCGGCGTTCTTCAGCACTTGCGGATTGACGCCCACCTTGATCTGCCGGCCTTCGATATCCAGCGTGGCATCACCGTCGGCCGGCGCTTCGGTCAGGCGCGTCTTGATCAGCCCGAAGGCCACGCTATTGACGTTTACCTTGTAGCGGCCCCATTCCTTGGCCAATGCGCGCGTCAGCCCGTTGATGCCGGCCTTGGCGGCCGAGTAGTTGGCCTGGCCGGCATTGCCCATGACTCCGGAAGTCGACGAGATGTTCACGACCTTGCGGAACACTTCCCTGCCCTGTTCCGCTTCGGCCTTGGCCGCGACCCGGATGAAGCTGGAGGCCGCCCGCAGGATGCGGAACGGCGCGGAAAGGTGCACCGCCAGGATCGCGTCCCATTGTTCGTCCGTCATCTTCTGGATCACGTTGTCCCAGGTGTAGCCGGCATTGTTGACGATGATGTCCAGGCCGCCATAGGTGTCCACGGCGGTGCCGACGAAACGTTCGGCAAAGCCCGCTTCGATCACGCTGCCCGCGCAGGCCTGCGCCTGGCCGCCCGCCTTGCGGATCAGCGCCACGGTTTCTTCCGCAGGCCCCGCGTCCAGATCGTTCACCACCACGTTGGCGCCTTCGCGCGCCAGCTTCAGCGCAATCTCCTGCCCGATGCCGCGTCCCGCGCCCGAAACCAGCGCGACCTTGCCTTCCAATGTACCCATCGTTCTCTCCTTTCCTGGGCTACTGAATTGCCAGCACTGCCACGCCGCTCAGGCGCAGTTCGCCGGTCTGGCTGCGCGCGTGCAGCTCTACCCGCAAGCGGGTTTCTCCCTGCGCTTCAAAGCGTTCCACCACGCTGCCGGAACAGCGGACCTCGTCACCCACGTGCGTGATCGCCACGAAGCGCACGGCGTACTCGCGCAACGCCGATTGCGGCGCCCAGTTCGTCAGCAGCCGGGCCAGATAGGCAGCCGACAACATGCCGTGGGCGAAGACGTCGTCCATGCCGGCGGCTCGCGCGAAATCCAGGTCCACGTGTATCGGGTTGTGGTCGCCCGAGGCACCGCAATACAGCGCCAGCCCCAATCGGCTGATCGGCCCCGCGGTAAAACCGGGCAGCTCGTCGCCGGCCCTGGCGTCATGATTCATGGCCGCAGTCATTCCTGTCTCCTAGGCGTTGCGCACGACGGTCGTCGCGCGCAGTTCGGCGACCAGGCGCCCCTCGGCGTCGGTCACCCGGGTTTCGCGCACGACGAACTCCAGCGCGCCGCCCTTCTTGGCGTAGATGTCGGCGATGCGCGGTTCAAAGCGCAATTCGTCGCCGGCATGCGCCATGGCGTGGTAGACGAACCCCTGTTCGCCGTGCAGCACCCGCGCTATGTCTATGCCCAGCAGTTCACGCATGGCTGCGGGCCGGGGGCTGTCCATTTCCAGGCAGAAGAAGAAGGTCGGCGGCACCGGCAGTCCCGGGTAGCCGGCTGCTCGCGCGGCGGCTTCGTCGGTGTAGACCGGGTCGTCCTGGCCGGTGGCCTTCGCGAAGAAGCGCAGGCGGCCTGCCTCCACGGTCGCGTTGAACGCCGGCAAGGCGGCGCCGATATGGCTGGTATCGAGCATTGCGTTCTCCTCAGGCCGCCTGGTACAGCGTCACCACGCAGGCGCCGCCCAATCCCAGGTTGTGCTGCAGCGCCAGCCTGGCGCCTTCGACCTGGCGCAAGTCCGCCTGGCCTCGCAGTTGCCACACCAGCTCGGTGCACTGCGCCAAGCCGGTTGCGCCCAGCGGGTGGCCCTTGGACAGCAAGCCGCCAGATGGATTGGTCACGACCTTGCCGCCGTAGGTGTTGTCGCCTTCCAGGATGAACTTCTCGGCGCTGCCCTCGGGCGTCAGGCGCAGGCCTTCGTAGGTGATCAGCTCGTTGGCGGTGAAGCAGTCGTGCAGCTCGACCACGTCCACGTCGTCAGGGCCGATACCGGCGGCCTCATAGACTTGGTCGGCTGCGGCCCGCGTCATGTCAAAGCCCACCACTTTGCGCATGTCGCCGGCGCCGAAGGTGGACGGCGTGTCCGTCGTCATGGCCTGCGCGGCAATGCTGACGGCGGGCGCCAGGCCGTGGCGGCGCGCGAACTCGTCCGAACACAGGATGGCGGCCGCCGCGCCGCAGGTCGGCGGGCAGCATTGCAGGCGCGTCAGCGGATCGAAGATCATGGGCGCGGACAGCACCTCGTCCAGCGTGACCGGCTGGCGGAACACGGCGTAAGGATTGCGCGCGGCATGCTGGCGCGCCTTGACCGCGATGCGGGCGAAGACGTCGGCGCCGATGCCGTGCTCCTTCATGTAGTCGCGGCCCGCGCCGCCGAAGAACTGGGCGGCGCGCGGCTTGGCCGTGTCATAGCCCTGCATTTCGCTCATCGCCAGGACGAAGTCCTGCAGTGGCGACGGGCGGTCCTCGTACACGCCTTTCAGCGCGCCAGGCACCATCTGTTCGAAGCCCACCGCCAGGGCGCACTCCACCGCCCCGCTTTCCACCGCCTGCCGCGCCAGGAACAGGGCCGACGAACCGCTTGCGCAATTGTTGTTGACGTTGAACACCGGAATGCCGCTCAGCCCCACGCCGTAGACCACCGCCTGGCCAGCGGTCGAATCGCCGTAGACATAGCCGGCGTAGGCCTGCTGGACCGCGTCGTATTGCAGCCCCGCGTCCCGCAGGGCCTGGCGCACGGCGCTCGCGCCCATCACGGTATATGCCTCGCTGGCGCCGGGCTTGCTGAAAGGAATCATGCCGACCCCTGCCACCCATACTTTCCGATTCATGTCTGACTCTCCTGATGAGCGGGCGCGGCGACGGCCGCGCGCCTGGATTCATGGTCTTGTCTCAGCACGGACTTCAGCACCTTGCCGGCGGCCGACATGGGCAATTCGCTGAGGAACTCGTAGGTCTTGGGACATTTGTAGGCGGCAAGCTGCAGGCGGCAATGCCTGTCCAGGGCGTCGGCGTCGGCGGCCATGCCTGGATGCGGCACGATTACCGCGTGCACAGCCTCGCCCCAGCGCGCGTGCGCCACGCCGATGACCGCGCAGCGCGCCACCAGCGCGTGGCGGGCCAGCACGCCTTCCACTTCAGCGCCGTAAACGTTTTCGCCGCCACTGACGATCATGTCCTTGAGGCGGTCGACGATGTACAGGTATCCATCCTCGTCCTGGCGGGCTGCGTCGCCCGTCAGCAACCAGTCCCCGTCGAACGCGCGACGCGTTTCTTCAGGCCGGTTCCAGTAACCCTGCATCACCATGGGCCCGCGCACCGACAGCTCGCCAACGGCGCCGGGCGCCGCCTCGCTGCCATCGGGCGCGAGAATGCGCGTCTCCACGCCTACCGCAGGCCGTCCCGCCGATTCGGTGCGCGCGCCGCCCTGGCGCACGTCTGCATTGATAGCGACGGTGGCGGCGGTTTCGGTCATGCCGTAGGCATGCACGAACTCTGCTTGCGGAAAGGCCGCCAGCGCCCGGTCAAGCAACGCCCGGGAAATCGGCGAGGCGCCCCAGATCACGCGCCGCACGCCGTCCAGCCGGTACTGCGCGAATCCGGGTTCGTCCAGCAGCATCTGGATCATGCTGGGCACCAGCAGCACTTCGGTTACGCCGTCGTCCTGCAGGGCCTGCAACACCGCGCGGGGCTGGAAGCCGCGCTGGACCGCCACCGATGCGCCCGCGACAAACTGTCCGATCAATCGACCCAATCCGGCAACATGGAATAGCGGCGCGACCAGCAGGGTGCGGCTGTCGGGCGGCGTGGGGACCGTAGCCATCCTGGCCACCGCAGCGCTCCAGAGGTTCGCGTGCGTCAGCACGGCGCCCTTGGGCGCGCCGGTCGTGCCGCCGGTAAAGAGGATCGCGGCCAGCGCATCGCCGCCCGCACGGACATCGTCCAGCGGCGCGGCCGCGGCGGCGTGCGCTTCCAGCACGTCGGCGGACAGCGGCTGCGTGCTGGCAGGAACGTCCACATCGGCCATGCGCGGGGCCATGGTCTCGTCCACCAACAGCAGGCGCGGACTGCAGTCGGCCAGTGCCTGCGCAAGCTCTGGGCAGCTCCAGCGCGTGTTCAAAGGCAGCACGGCCGCCCCCAGCCACCAGCACGCCAGGATCCACGACACATAGTCCGCGCCGTTGGCGCCCCAGAACGCTACGCGATCGCCCGGCAGCACGCCATGGCCGCGCAGCACGGCGGCCTTGCGCGCGGTCCAATCGATCAGCGCCGCGTAGGTCCAGCGCCGTGCGTCTTCGCACAGCGCGATCTTGCCGGGGTGCAGCCCGCCTGCACGATGCAGGCCTTGTGTCAGATACATGGTGCTCGTCTCCTGCGGCGCCGTGCTCCTTGCGCGGAACAGCGTGCGTTCGTCCTCGAGCCCCTAGCTTCCTCCTTGGGGCCGGATCGCGGCAATGGCCGCAGGCGTCAAACCGATAGGCGAAAAGTGTCAGCGGCTTGCCGGCCTTCGGGGCCGCAGACCAGGCGGTTGCGGCGGTATTCTCCCGGCGACACGCCGGTCCATTTCTTGAAGGCGCGGTGGAAGGTGCTGGGTTCGGAAAAGCCCAGACGCTCGGCGATGTCCATCAGGGATAGATCGTGGCGGCCCAGGTATTCGACTGCGGCATCGCGCCGCAAGTCATCCTTCAGGGCCTGGAAGCCCTGCCCCTCTTCACGCAAGTGCCGCCGCAGCGTCTGCGGCGTCATCGCCAGTTGCGCGCTGACCTGGATCAGCGACGGCAACTCCCTGGACAGATCGTTGCGCAACAGGCGGCGGATGCGATCGGTCAGGGTGGTGCGGTCCTGGTACTTCACCAACAGGTCGAACGGCGCATTGGCCAGAAACGGCTTGAGCGTCTGTTCGTTCTGCACCACCGGCAAGGCCAGCCAGCGCGACTCCAGCCACAGGCCCGTCACCGGCTGGCCATAGCGCACCGGCGCGTAGAACAGCCTGTGCGCATCGGCGCTGCGTGCGCCGCTGCTGTAGTCCACGCCCAGGATGGGAATGCGCCGCGCCGCCAGCCAGTTGGCCACGCCCAGCGTGAAGAATAGAAAGGAGCGTTCGCCATACCAGCGCGCACAGCTGCTGGGCGCGCGCGAGTCGAGCACGATGCGCGCCCGCTCGCCACTCACGCACAAGCGGGCGGTGAAATCCCGCAGCACGCCGTGGTAGTAGCGGAACGCCACGCGCAGCGCCTGCCCCACCGTGTCTTCCCGCAGCGCGAGCCGGCAGGCATGGTCGAACGCCCCCATGGGAACCGGATGCTGGCCCATGCCCAGGAAGTCGTCCCGGGTGGCGCGGCGCAGCGTCCGCATGATCTGTGCGAGCTGCGCCTGCGATACCCGCGCCATCGGCGCCTGCAGCAGGGACGGCGGCACGCCGGCGCGCGTCAGGACCCGGTCCACGTCCACGCCCCGGCTGCGCGCGCCTTGCAGGATCTGGGCGATATGTCCCACGGCGATGGTGTGATGGGTCATGAGGATATCCAGCGGCCGGCGTACGCCGATGGATCGATGGTAGCCAAAGCCTGCGCGCACAGGAATGGCCGGCGTGAGCATTCTCGCCAAGCGCAATCAGCGAATCCGCCATTGGTCAGCCGGAAAGCCGCGCCTAGACTGGCCCGAACCCCGAATGGGCATGCCACTTCGTATTTACGGGAGTCCCTCTTTGGATACACCGAACACCGCCCCGCTCGCGGGCGTCAGGATCCTGGATCTGTCGCGGCTGCTGCCCGGCCCGTTGGGCGCGCAATACCTGGCCGACCTGGGTGCCGACGTCATCAAGATCGAGGATACGCAGGCGGGCGATTATGCGCCGCCGCCCCTGCGCGCCATCTGCAACCGCAACAAGCGCGGGTTGCGGCTGGATCTCAAGCATCCCGAGGGACAGGCGGCGCTGGCCGCGCTGGCGCGCGGCGCGGACGTGGTGATCGAGAGTTTCCGTCCAGGCGTGGCCGCGCGGCTGCAGGCCGACTACGCCACCCTGGCGCGCCACAATCCCCGGCTGGTCTACTGCAGCATCACGGGCTACGGACAGGACGGTCCGCAGCGCGACGCCGCCGGCCACGACCTGAATTATGCGGCCTGCGCCGGTGTCGCCGACCAGATGGGCTGCGGGCCCGATCTGCCGGCGCTGTCGAACCTGCCCGTGGCCGACATACTTGGAGGTTCGCTTACGGCGGTAATGGGCATCCTGGCCGCGCTGTACGACGCCCAGCGCAGCGGGCGCGGACGGTACATCGATATCGCCATTGCCGACGGCCTGCTGGCCGGCGCCGTCGTGCCGCTGGCCACGCTCAATGCCCGCGGCGACACGCGGCCGGCGGGCGCGGATACCCTGTCCGGCGGGCTGGCCTGCTATGGCCAGTACCGCGCTGCGGACGGGCGCTATCTGGCAGTCGCCGCGCTGGAGCTGAAATTCTGGCAAACGCTGTGCCGGCGGCTGGATCGCCCCGATCTGGCGCCGCTGCACCGCGACGGCGACGCGGCGCAGCAGGAGCGCGTGCGCCGCGAATTGCAGCAGATCTTCGGATCCCGGCCGCTGGCGCATTGGCTGGAACTGTTTGAAGGCGCCGACTGCTGCGTGTCGCCCGTGCTCAAGCTGGCGGAGGGCCTGACGCATCCGCAGTTCGTCGCCCGCGGCATGCCGCTGCAGACCGAGCATCCGGTCTATGGCCGTAACACCCATGTGGCCAGCCCGGTGAAGATGTCGGGCTTCCAGTTCGCCATACATCGCCAGGCTCCGCTGCCGGGCGAACACACCGATCAGATCCTGCGCGAGGCCGGCTACAGCGAGCCGGACGTCGCCAGCCTGATCGGGCGCGGCATTGCGCTGTAGGCACATACGGCCAGCCCCGCCCGCCACCCAAGCGACCATAACCAGGACGGAGACAATCATGAAAGATCCACATCGCAGCCTTCCCTCGCCCCTGCGCCGCAGCCTGCTCAAGCTGGGTGCGGCCTTGCCCGCCACGCTGGCCTTGCCGCGTCAGGCCAGCGCCTCGGGCTTTCCGGCCCGCCCCGTCACGCTCATCGTGCCGTTTCCGGCGGGCGGCGCGACGGACACCCAGATGCGCGCGCTGGCGATCGCTGCCTCGCGCGAACTGGGCCAGACGGTCGTGATTGCCAACCGGCCGGGCGCAGGCGGCACGCTGGGCCCGGCGGCCATGGCGCAGACCGCCGCACCCGACGGCTATACCGTGTCGGTGGTGGTAGGCACGCTGTTCCGCTACCCCTTTCTGCAGCAGGTCAACTACGACCCGCTCAAGGACTTCACCTACGTCGCCTGCATGACCGCCTACTCGTACGCCATCGTGGTGCGCGAGGACTCGCCCTGGCGCACGCTGGACGAGATGATCGCCGACGCGCGCGCCCATCCCGACAAGATCAGCTACGGCGGCACCGGCACCGGCGGCTCGGGGCGCATCGCGATCGAGCGCCTGTCGCGGCTGACGAACACGCGCTTCAATTTCATCCCCTACAAGGGCGCGGCCGAAGAGACCACCGCGCTGCTGGGCGGCCATATCCAGATGATCTCGGATGCGGGCTGGGGGCCGATGATAGACACCGGCAAGGCGCGCTTGCTCGCGGTGTTGGGTGAAACCCGCGCCAAACGCGTGCCCGACGTGCCCACGCTGACGGAACTGGGCTATCCCATCGTCGCGGCCAATCCAGTCGGCATCGCCGGACCGAAGGGCATGGATCCCGAGGTCACGCGCATTTTGCAGCAGGCATTCCACCGCGCGTCCCGCGATCCGGAATACAACCGCGCGCTGGAAACCGCCGACCAGCCGCACATGCTGATGGACAGCTCCGCCTACACCGACTTCGCGGTCCGGCAGGTCGCGGAAGAAAAGAGATTCGTGGCCGAACTGGGCCTGAAGACGTAGCCGCGACCTCAGCCCGCAGGGTTCAGCATGCAGTCGCGCAGGCGCAGCACCGATGCGCAGGACGTGTCGCGATGTGTCACCAGCGACAGGGACAGCGCATCATGCGCGTCGGCGTCGTTAAGCGGCACGAAGGCCACGTGCGGGGTGGAATACGCGCGCGTCACGCCCGGCACCAGCGCCAGGCCCATGCCGCTGGCGACCAGACTGATCAGCGTCTGCACCTGTATCGCCTCCTGGCTGATGCGCGGCGAGAATCCCGCCTTCAGGCATAGCGCCTGCGCCACGCCGTGCAAACCCGGCACCTTCAGGGGCGAATACAGCACGAAGTTCTCGGCGCGGGCACGCTCCAGGCTGACCGGCCCGCCCGCGGCCAACGGATGCCCTGCCGGCAGGGCCAGGATGAGATCGTCGCGCTCCACCACCCAGGAATCCAGCGCTGCGTCTTCCGCCAGCGGACCGCGCACCAGGCCCGCATCGATATCGTTGGCGCGCAGCATTGCGACCAGGCCGACCGTGCTGTCCTCGCGCAGGTCCAGCTGCACGTCCGGATACTGCGCCCGGAAGGCCGGCAGGCAGCGCGGCAGCAGCATGTAGGTGGCAGAACCCACAAACCCCAGCCGCAGCGTGCCCCACTCGCCCAACGCAACGCGGCGGGCCGCCTGGCGCGCCTGGTCGGCGTGGAACAGCGCACGGCGCGCGTCCGCCATCAATGCCTGTCCCGCCGGCGTCGGCGTCACGCCCTTGGGGCCGCGCACCAGCAGCGGCGCGCCCACCGCGTGTTCCAGTTTCTGGATCGAGACCGACAGCGCCGGTTGCGCAATGTGCAGCGTGTCTGCGGCCCGCCGATAGCTGCCCAACTCCGCGATGGTGACGAACTGCCGGAGCTGCCGCAAATCGATAGCCATAACAAATTCCATATCGCCCAATACCTACGCCATATTAGACGCGTATGCCGACGGCCGATAGGATTTCCGCCATGACAGCCACTCCCCTATCCCAAGCCAGCGCATTGGGCGGCGTGCGCATCCTGGACCTGACGTCCGTGGTGTTCGGCCCCTATGCCTCGCAGATACTCGCCGACTACGGCGCCGACGTGATCAAGGTGGAATCGCCTGCGGGCGATTCGACGCGGCATACCGGCCCCGCCCAGGAACCCGGGCTGGCCGCCATCTTCCTGGGCCTGAACCGTAACAAGCGCAGCATCGTGCTGGACCTGAAGCAGGCCGCGGCGCGCCAGGCGCTGTTGACGATGGCGGACCAGGCCGACGTGCTGATGCACAGCATGCGCCCCGCCAAGATGGCCGCGCTGGGACTGGATCCGGACACGCTATGCGCGCGCAACCCGCGCCTGGTCTACGCCGGCCTGTACGGCTTCGGCGCGGGCGGCGCCTACGACGGCCAGCCCGCCTATGACGACATCATCCAGGGGCTGTCGGGCCTGGCCGACCTGGTGGACCGCCAGACCGGCGCACCGCGCTACCTGCCCACCGTGGCCGCCGACAAGACTTGCGGACTGATCGCGGCGCACGCCATCCTGGCCGCGCTGTTCCAGCGCGAGCGCACCGGCGCGGGCCAGCAGCTGGAAGTGCCCATGTTCGAATGCATGGCGTCCTACGCGCTGGTCGAGCACTACTACGGCAGGCACCTGGTCGACGAGCCCGGCGAGGCCGGTTATCCGCGCGTGCTCACGCCCTGGCGCAAGCCCTGCAAGACCGCCGACGGCCATGTCTGCCTGATGCCCTACACCGACGCCCATTGGCACGACTTCTTCATCGCCGCGGACCGCCACGATCTGGCGCAGGACGCGCGCTTTACCGACATCGCGTCGCGCACGCGGCACATCGAAACGCTCTACGAACTGCAGGCCGGCATCGTGGCCGGGCGCGATACCGCCTACTGGCTGGCGCTGTGCGCGCGCCTGGAAATCCCCGCCGCGCCCATCAACCGCCTGCAGGACCTGGAGGCCGACCCGCACCTGCAAAGCGTGGACTTCTTCGCGCCGCTCGACAGCGCCTCCGGCAGCCGCTACCGCTTTCCCCGCAACCCGGTGCGTCTGCAGCATTCCCATGTGCCGCCCGCGATGCCGCCGCGCCTGGGCGAACACACGCTGGACGTGCTGCGCCAGGCCGGCCTGGACGAAGCCCAGATCGCCGGGCTTCTGGAATCGGGCGCAGCCCGCGACGCGCATCCCTCAACCCCGAACAACCGCAAGGACTCCGCATGACCGCAGACCGCAACGCCGACGATATCAAGCAGCTTGGCCAGGGCTATTACTGGCAGGACCTGGCCGTGGGCCAGCGCTTTCAGACCTTCCGCCGCACGGTGACCGAGACCGACATCGTCAACTTCATCAGCGTGACCGGCATGCTGGAGACGATCTTCATCGACGCCACGTATGCCCACGGCGCGATCCAGGGACGCCCCGCCCCCGGCGGCCTGACCTACGGCCTGATCGAGGGGCTGATCATGCAGGGCATGGTGCAAGGCACCGGGCTGGCGCTATTGGAAGTCCACAAGAAAATGCTGGCGCCCGTGGTCGCGGGCGACACCATCTGGGCGGAGATCGAAGTCACGAGCATACGTCCCACCTCGCAGCACAACCGGGCGGTGGTCGCCTCGGTCATCGAAGTACGCAACCAGCACGGCAAGCCGGTAATGGCATACACGGCCACCCGCATGCTGGCCGGCAGGCCCTGAACCATCATCAGGCGATCAAGCGCCCCCCGTAGAGGGCGCTGGCGCCGGGACGCGATCCGCGTCACAAGAACAGCACAAGGAGACAAGCAATGAAGAAAGCACTGCTGGCAGGCAGCCTCGCCATTCTCGCGCTGGGCGCCGCCGCCAGCGCCCACGCAGCCTGGCCCGAACGCCCCATCACCATGGTGGTGCCCTTCCCGCCTGGCGGGCCGACCGACCTGGTCGCCCGGGTGCTGGCCAAGCAGCTGACTGACCAGCTGGGCCAGACCGTCGTGGTCGAGAACAAGGGCGGCGCCAACGGCAACATCGGCATGCAGTACGCGGCTGCCGCCAAGCCCGATGGCTACACCGTGCTGTACAACACCTCCTCCATCGCGCTCAGCCCCAATCTGTACCGGTCGCTGGCCTTCGATCCGGTCAAGGACTTCGCGCCGGTGTCGTCCACGGCGGTGATCCCGCTGGTGCTGCTGGTGCATCCGTCCGTGCCGGCGCCGGACACCCGGACCTTCGTGCAATATGCGCACGAGCATCCCGGCAAGCTGTCGTATGGGTCGGCCGGCGCCGGCAACGTCACGCACCTGGGCGCCTTGTTGCTGTTGCGCTCGCTCGAAATCGATGCGGTGCACGTCCCCTATCGCGGCAGCGCCCCGGCCATGACGGATCTGGTCGGCGGGCAGGTGCAGCTCATGACCAATACGCTGAACGATTCGCTGGGCTTCATCCGCGAAGGCAAGCTGCGCGCGCTGGCCGTGACCAGCGGCGCGCGCAGCGAGCAATTGCCCGACGTGCCGACGGTGGCGGAAACGGTGGCGCCCGGATTCGAGATGGGCGCCTGGCAAGGCGTGGTGGTGCCGGCGGGCACGCCCGCGCCGGTCATCGACAAGCTGAACGCTGAAATCCGGCGCGCGCTGCAATCGCCTGAAATGACCAGGCAGCTCAAGGCGCAAGGCGCGCAGGCGCTGGGATCCACGCCGCAGGAATATGCCGCCTACATCAAGAGCGAAATCGCGCGGTGGGGAGAGGTGGTGAAGGCCGCCAACGTGAAGCTGGACTGACGGTTGCTGAAGGCAGATGCAAAAACGCCCGCGAATCGCGGGCGCTTCTGTCTGAGCTGCCAGGCGGACGGCAAAGCTCAGCGGCCGTTGGCCTTGGCCGTGATGCCGTTGGCCGCGCCCATGTCGGTATTTGGCACGTCGCGCAGCAGCACGCGCACGTCCTGGCCCGAGATGCCGATGCTGGCGCACACCGCCTGGTTCAGCGCCGCGATCAGCGCGGCCTTCTTGGCTTCGTCGCGGCCGGAGATCAGCGCGACGTCGACGCGCGCCATGGCCTTGCCGATTTCGCCGCCCACGATCACATGCGCCGCCGGCACTTCCTGAAGCACGATGCGCACGCTGGGCAGCGGCGCCGCGATGCTCTCGACGACGGCGTTGGATGCGGCCTGCAGCAACGCGGCCTTCTGGGCGGCCGTGTGGCCTTCCATGATCTGGACATTCAAAATAGGCATGACTGATTCCGATGTTCCGAAAAAGGAGAAACCGGCCCAGGCGGCCGGCAAACCATCATATCCGGATCAGGACCGCGCTGACGGCCGCGCGGCCTCGATCCGGATTAGGGTTTCTCCCTGTCAGGCCGCCTGGTCGCGGCGCTCGGGTTCGGACTGCTCCTGCGCGTCGACGGCAGCGGCGGCTTCCGCCGCAGGCGCGGTTTCGGCCAGGGCCGGCGTCACCAGCTCCACCACCTTTTTGCGCGACAGCATGCCGATGAACTCATCGTCTTCGCCGGTCACCGCGACCGGCTGGTCGCTGTGCACCAGCTGGGCCAGCACCTCGCCCAGGCCAGCGGTGGCGGGCACGGAAGCCAGATCCTCGACGTAGCGGGAAATGTCGCGCGCGCCTTCCTCGATGGCACGCGTGGCGGCCTCGGCGGTCAGCACGCCGGCCAGCCGCTTGCCGTCCAGCACCGGCGCGTACTCGTAGCTCAGGGCGCGCATGCGGTCCATGGCATGGGCGGGACGCGAACGCATGGTCAGGGTCAGGCGCGCCGGATTCACGGCGTGCGTGGCGTTGAGCACCTTGGTGCGGTTCACGTCCTGCAGGAAGGACTGCACGTAGTCATTGGCCGGATTCAGCAGAATGTCTTCCGGCGTGCCTTCCTGCACCAGTTCGCCGTCCTTGAGGATGGCGATGCGGTTGCCCAGGCGCAGGGCTTCGTCCAGGTCATGGGTGATGAAGACGATGGTCTTGTTCAGCTTGGCCTGCAACTGCAGCAACTGGTCCTGCATCTCGCGCCGGATCAGCGGATCCAGCGCCGAGAAGGCCTCGTCCATCAACAGGATTTCGGCGTCGGTGGCCAGCGCCCGGGCCAGGCCGACACGCTGCTGCATGCCGCCCGACAATTGGTGCGGGTACTGGTTCTCGAAGCCCGACAGGCCCACCTGGTCCAGCCACTCGCGGGCGCGCTTTTCGCGTTCGGCGCGGCCGACGCCCTGCACGGTCAGGCCGTAGGCGGCGTTGTCCAGCACGGTGCGGTGCGGGAACAGGCCAAAGCGCTGGAACACCATGCTCATCTTCTTTTGACGGAAGACTTCCAGGTCGCGCTTGTTCAGGCTGACCACGTCCACGCCGTCGACCAGGATGTGGCCGGCGCTGGGTTCGATCAGGCGGTTGAAGTGGCGGATCAGCGTGGACTTGCCGGAACCCGACAGGCCCATGATGACGTAGATGCTGCCTTCTTCGATCGACAGGCTGATGTCGCGCAGGCCCAGCGTGTGGCCGCTTTCGGCCAGCAGCTGTTCCTTGCTCATGCCGCCCTGGGCGGCTTCCAGCCATTTCTTCGGGTGCGGCCCGAAGACCTTGTAGATGTTCTTGACCTCGATCTTGCTCATCGCTGGCCTCCCATGCGCATGCGCTGTCCATACGATTGCGTGATCCGGTCGAACAGCACGGCCAGCACCACGATACCCAAGCCCGCCAGCAGGCCGCGGCCCACTTCCAGGCGGTTGATGCCCAGCAGCACTTCATAGCCCAGGCCGCGCGCGCCGATCATCGAGGCGATCACCACCATCGACAGCGCCATCATCGTGGTCTGGTTGATGCCGGCCATGATGTTGGGCAAGGCCAGCGGCAACTGCACGCCGAACAGCTGCTGGCGCGGATTGGCGCCGAAGGCGCGCGAGGCTTCCAGCACTTCGCGATCGACCAGGCGGATGCCCAGGTCGGTCAGGCGGATCAGCGGCGGCACGGCATAGATCACGGTGGCGATGATGGCCGGGATCTTGCCCAGGCCGAACAGCATGACCACGGGAATCAGGTACACGAAGCTGGGCATGGTCTGCATCACGTCCAGCACCGGCAGCATGATGGAGCGCAGCCAGTTGACCCGCGCCATCAGCACGCCCAGCGGGATGCCGATGATCACCGACAGGCCGGCCGCCATGATCATGAGCGCCAGCGTCTGCATGCCGGCGTCCCACAGGCCCAGCACGCCGATCACGCACAGCAGCGCGCCCATCGCCAGGCTCAGGCCGATGCGGCGGCTGACGCCCCAGGCGATCGCGATCGTCACCGCGACCACCGCCCACCAGGGCGAATTGCGCAGCAGCTGCTCCAGCCACACCAGGGCATGCAGCACGGGCTGGGACAGAGTCTCCAGCGTGTCGGCATAGTTGGTGACCAAGTGATCGACAAAGCCGTCGATCGCCCCCCGGACCTGCCGGGCGGGAATAATTTCAGGAAACATTCGTTCTACTCCATTCTGGCGCACTCACCGCCCGGACCGCGACCGCATGCCCAGGAATCGGGCAATGCGGCGCAAGCTTGCGGCTTCCAGCTAGAAAACGGCCGGCCATCCCGGCAGCGCCAGCGCATCTCGGTCCGGGCGCGAGCGCCCGGCCGGCGGCCATCCTGGCCAAGAAATCCGGCCCCGTGAAGGGCCGGAGCGCACCGCGACGGCGCGCAGCCAGGAACATGGCGGGTTACAGCGCGCTTTGGACGCGCCCGGCGACGTCGGCGGGGACCCACTTGGTCCAGACGTCGGGTTTGTTCTTCAGGAACCACTTGGCCACGGCGTTGGCTTCATCGCCGGACTCTTCCATGTGGGCCAGGGTTTCGTTGATCACCGGCAGCGGCACCGAGACCTTGGACAGGAATTCGGTGAGCTTGGGCGCTTCCTCGGAGAACTTGGTGTTCACCGCCGTGAAGACGGGATTGTCGGGATAGGCGCTGGGTTCGGGCTTGGCGCACTTGGGCGACGTCAGGCACTTGTGCTTTTCGGCGTCGTAGGGCGGCATGTCCAGCTTGACCAGGTCCATGGAACCCACCAGCGGCGTGGGCGACCAGTAGTAGAAGACCACGTTCTGCTTGCGCTTGTAGGCCGACATCAGGGCCGCCTTCTGCGCCGCGCCCGTGCCGGGCGAATACAGGGTGTAGCTGTCGTCCAGTTTCAGGGCGTGGAACAGGTTGTTGCTGGTGATCTCGCAGCCCCAACCTGCCGGGCAGCCGTAGAAACGGCCCTTGCCGGGCTCTTCCGGATCCTTGAACTTGTCCTTGAACTTCGGCAGGTCGGCGGCGGACTTCAATTCGGGCAGGCGCTCCGCCGTGTAACGCGGGATGTACCAGCCCTCGGCGCCCATGTAGAGATCGCCGATGCGCTTGACCTTGCCGGTCTTCTCGGCGCGGTCCCAGGGGTCGGCGACGCTGTTCAGCCAGATCTCGGTATTGATATCCAGGTCGCCGCGCTCCAGCGCAGCCAGGGCGGGCAGGGTTTCGGTCGGCAAGGTCTCGGTCTTGCAACCGTAGCCCTTTTCCATGATGAAACGTTCGACGTCGACCAGGACCAGATTGGATTCCCAGTTCATCGCGCCGAAATTGACCGGGCGCTTGATTTCGCACTGGACGGCGTCGGCGGCTTGGGCCGCACCGGCGAAGGCGAAGAACACAGCCGCGGCGGCCAGGGTCTTGACAGGGGTAAAACGCATTGGCTTTTGCCTCCATAGGTTCAGGGACACACGCCAGGCTTGGGCCCGGAGGTGCCATGGAGCTAAGGGGGTTGTGCGGAAGACGGGCAGAACCGCCAATACAAACCGACACTAGCAACAAGACGGTCCGCGAGGGTGCGGCATCTTGCAAGACAGGAGCTTCAAAAACGCAGTTTTTGAAAACCCACAGAAAGTGAACAAACTGAACGAAGAAGCCAGCATCTTAAACGAAATTGATGCTCAGCCCAACCCCACCCTGGAATGAATCAGATACATTTCCGGAAAAAACGGTCCGGGATTACCCGCAATCGCAAGGAGTGAAACAGCAGCTTTCCCTAGGGGATTTTGATTCAGACGCAAAGATACATTCAGTAAATAATAAATTCATATCCATACGCTTTAGCGGTTTCGAATCGGCCGGAAATCGCGCTTCCGGCCAGTGGGCGGACGCGTTTCGGCCCACTTCCCGGTGTCAAACCCATTGAAACCGGCCATCCTGCGGACACCCGCTGACCGCTACTCGTTCTTGGCGTACATGTAGTCCCGGCGCCAGGGGTAGGCGAGGTCCGGAGGATCGTCCAGCTCATCGGCGCGTCCTGTCGCCGGATGCTGGCCCAGGATCTGGTGCAGCGCGATCCAGCCGTGCTCGAACGCCATGGCGCAGCCGGCCAGGTACAGCCGGTAGGCGCGCAGCGAACGCTCGCCCTGCTCGCCGCCCAGGATGCGCGCCGCTTCAGGCAGGCGCGCCTCCAGCGCATCGCTCCAGGCCCACAGGGTGCGCGCGTAATGCGGCCGCAGGTTTTCCACGTCCACTTCTTCCAGCCCGCCGTTGGTCAGGGTTTCCATCACCACGCTGACGTGGGTCAATTCGCCGCCCGGGAAGATGTACTTCTCGATGAATTCGCCCATGCCGTTGCCCAGCTCGGCGTTGTAGACGCCGGCCGCGGTAATGCCATGGTTCATGATCAGTCCGCCCGGCTTGAGCAGGCGGCGCAGCTTGGCGAAGTAGCCCTCGAGCTGGGCGCGGCCCACGTGCTCGAACATGCCGACCGACGCGATCTTGTCGTAGGGCGCGGATTCGTCCAGTTTGCGGTAGTCCAGCAGTTCCATGCGGACCCGGCCTGCGAGCCCCTTCTCCTGGATCAGCTTGCTGACATGGGCATGCTGGTTGCGCGACAGCGTGATGCCGGTGGCGTCCACGCCGTAATTCTCGGCAGCCCACAGCAGCAGGCCGCCCCACCCCGCCCCCACATCCAGGAACCGCTCGCCTGCGCGCAGGCGCAGCTTGCGGCAGATGTGGTCCAGCTTGGCCTCCTGGGCCTGGGCCAGCGTCATGCCCGGTTCACGGTAGTAGGCGCAGGAATAGACCCGTCGCGGATCCAGCCAGAGCGCGTAGAAATCATCCGACAGGTCGTAGTGGAATTCGATCTGCTTGGCGTCGCGTTCGACCGAATGGCGCCAGACCGACACCACCTTGCGCACCAGCTCGGTCAGCCAGCCGCCGCGCGCCGCGTCCACCGGCGAGCCCGGCAGCAGCGCCGACGCCGCGGCCATCACATCGCGCATATTGCCTTCGATGTCGATGCGGCCTTCCACGTAATCCTGCCCCAGCACGCCCACTGCGCCTTCGGCCAGGTGCGCCAGCGCAGTCTTGTCGTGCGTGACGAAACGAACGCGGGGTTCGGGCGGCCCCAGCACGGCGCCGTCGGGCAGAACCAGCTGGACCGGGACCGGCAGGGCCTGGAGTTTGCGTTCCACAACAGACAACAAAGGATTCACGACTTCTCCTCTGGAATACGTACGGACCGCAATGACTTTATCGGAAAAAACTTGCAATTTGCTTGTAAGGTTGCCCGTGATACAGTCGTTTACTTGGCCCAAACCGTGCAACAAACCGCATCCGGGCCCTGTCACTGCGCTACCCCGCAATCCACATGCCCCCATCACAGTCTTTTCGCAGCGGCCTGCCTGGCTGGCTGATACTCATGGGCGCGCTGACCGCAATCGGTCCGTTCGCCATCGATATGTACCTGCCCGCGTTCCCCACGATCGCGGCGAACCTGGGCGTGTCGCGCGGCGACGTCGAACGCACTTTGGCCGCCTACCTGATCGGCCTGGCGATGGCGCAGGTGTTCTATGGCCCGATGGCCGACCGCTACGGGCGCAAGCCGCCGCTGCTGGTGGGGCTGACGCTGTTCATGATCGCTTCGCTGGGCTGTGCGCTGTCGGGGTCGGTGGAAGCGCTGACCGGCTGGCGCGTGGTGCAGGCCATGGGCGGGGCCGCCGGCATTGTGATCCCGCGCGCGGTCATCCGTGACCACTACGAAACCCATGAAGCCGCGCGCGCCATGTCGCTGCTGATGCTCATCATGGGCCTGGCCCCCATTCTCGCGCCCCTGGCGGGCGGCCAACTGCTTGCCATCACCTCGTGGCGCAGCCTGTTCTGGGTCATGCTGGCCGGCGGCGCGATGTTGATGGCTGCCGTGATCCTGATCATGAAGGAATCGCTGGCGCCTGAACGCGTGGTGCCCCTGCGCTGGGAAACCATCCTGCGCAACTACCGCGACCTGTTCGCGCATCGCGGCTTCATGGCGCACAGCCTGGCCGGCGGTTTCGGCCAGGCCGGCATGTTCGCCTACATCATCGGCTCGCCGCGCGTCTTCATCGAACTCTACGGCGTGCCGCCCCAGTACTACGGCCTGCTGTTCGGCACCAACGCGCTGTCGCTCATCGTCTGCTCGCAGATCAGCGCGCGCCTGCTGCGCACCTACACGCCGCGCCAGTTGCAGCGCCGCGCCCTGACCTCGCTGGCCTGCGCCAGCCTGGCGGCGGTCGCGCTGACGCTGGGCGGCTGGATGACCCTGCCCCTGCTGATGCTGTGCCTGATCTGCTACATGGGCAGCCAGGGCTTCGTGAATCCCAACTCGGCGGCGCTGGCGCTGGCGGACCAGGGCAAGCGGCTGGGCGCGGCTTCCGCGCTGTTGGGGACGCTGCAATTGTCCTGCGGCGCGCTGGCCGGTTTCGCCGTCAGCGCCTGGCAGACCGACAGCGCCCTGCCCCTGACGACCACGCTGGCGGCCTGCGCCTGCCTGTCCTGGATCTCGGGCCGCGTGGCGCAATCGCACACCAAGTAGCCTGGCCGCTTGATTTATTTAGGCTTTTCGTATTAGAATCTAAGTCTTCACATGAAGTTTCCCGTGCCGGACTACTATGCTTTGTAGTTCAGCACTCTGACCCCAACCGCGCAACGTCTGGCGATTTTCTTAGGAAATCCCAGAGATTCTTCCAAGAATTCCGCGGGTGGCAGGCAGCGGGTATAAGCACTGGGGCGGACCAGACGGGCTTTAACAGCCACTCCGATCCCCCCTCATCCACTAAGACTGGGTGGCCGGCAAAGGCAGCGCAAGCGCCTCTACAGCCCGGCGGCTGAAACCCTGTCTACCCCCCAAGCGATGCGCGACAAAAGAACGACCTAAAGAGGTGCATCCATGGCACGCGTATGCCAAGTGACCGGCAAAGGCCCGATGGTGGGCAACAATGTTTCGCACGCGAACAACAAGACCAAGCGTCGCTTCCTGCCCAACCTGCAATCGCGCCGGTTCTGGGTTGAAAGCGAAAACCGCTGGGTCCGCCTGCGTGTTTCGGCCAAGGCCATCCGCACGATCGACAAGAACGGCATCGACGCCGTGCTGGCCGAAATGCGTGCCCGCGGCGAACTGGCTTAATCAGCCTCCCCGCCAATCTACATACTAGGAGCACGACATGGCCAAAGGTATCCGCGAAAAGATCAAGCTCGAGTCGACTGCCGGCACGGGTCATTTCTACACGACCACCAAGAACAAGCGCAACATGCCCGAGAAGATGCTGATCAAGAAATTTGATCCGGTCGCTCGCAAGCACGTTGACTACAAGGAAACCAAGCTGAAGTAATTCAGCCGGTTTTCCCGCAAGTCGAAAAGGCCCTGCACCGCAGGGCCTTTTTTCATTTCTGGCGAGCGCCGCATGGGGCGCCTTGTCTATTGCCCCGGGGCGAAGGCCCATGTTCCAATTGGGCCGCTGTCATCCGCCGCGCCTGCTGGCGCCAGATTCCCTCTCCACGCGATACCTGACATGTTCCGTCCCTGCCTTACCCTGCTGCGCCGCGCCGTGGCGCCGGCACTCCTGGCCCTGGCGCTGGCTCCCGCCGCCTCGGCCAAGGACAAGGAGCCGCCCATCCGCATCGGCGAGATCAACAGCTACAAGGCGATACCCGCCTTTCTTGGCCCCTATAAAAAGGGCTGGCAGCTGGCGCTGGAAGAGGTCAACGCCGGCGGAGGCGTGCTGGGCAGGAAGCTGGAAGTGATCTCGCGCGACGACAACGGCAACCCCGGCGATTCGGTGCGCGCGGCCCAGGAATTGCTGGCCCGCGAAAAGGTCGAGCTGCTGTTCGGCGGATTCCTTTCCAATACCGGCCTGGCGCTGACGGATTTCGCCAAACAGCAGCAGGTGTTCTTCCTGGCGGCCGAGCCTCTCACCGACAAGATCACCTGGCAGGACGGCAACCGCTACACCTACCGTCTGCGCCCCTCAACCTGGATGCACGTGGCGGCGCTGGCCCCCAAGGCGCTGGCCTTGCGCAAGAAGCGCTGGGCCATCGTCTACCCCAACTACGAGTATGGGCAGTCCGCGGTGGCCACCTTCAAGGCCATGATGACCTCGTTCCAGTCCGACGTGGAGTTCGTCGCCGAGCAGGCCGTGCCGCTGGGCAAGGTCGATGCCGGCGCCGTGGTGCAGGCCCTGGCCGACGCCAAGCCCGACGCGATCTTCAACGTGCTGTTCGCCGCCGACCTGACGCGCTTCGTGCGCGAGGGCAATACCCGCGGCCTGTTCGAGAACCGCGCCGTGGTGTCGGTGCTGTCTGGCGAACCCGAATACCTGGAACCGCTGGGCGCCGACACGCCCACCGGCTGGATCGTCACGGGCTACCCCTGGTACGCCATCGACACCCCGGCCAACACCACGTTCGTCGAAGCCTACAAGAAGCGCTACAACGAAACGCCCAAGGTCGGCTCGGTTGTGGGCTATGCGTCCCTCATGTCCATCGCCCAGGGCCTGAAGGCTGCGGGCGAAGTGGACACCGAAAAACTGGTCGACGCGTTTGCCGGCCTGAAGGTGGACACGCCCTATGGCCCCATCCAATACCGCAAGATCGACCACCAGTCGACCATGGGCGTGTACGTGGGCGTGACCGCGGTGGAAGACGGCAAGGGCATCATGAAGGACTTCGCCTATATCGACGGCGCACGCCTGCAGCCGCCTGACGAGCAAGTGCGCAAGATGCGTCCGGCGCACTGATGAGCCTGTCAGGGCTGCTGCTGCAGCTGCTCAATGGGCTGGCGGACGCCAGCGCGCTGTTCCTGGTCGCCGCCGGCCTGTCGCTGATCTTCGGCGTCACGCGCGTGGTGAACTTCGCCCACGGCTCGTTCTACATGCTGGGCGTCTACCTGGCCTGGACCTTCACCAACCACTTCGGCGACGGCGCCGGCTATTGGGCCGGGCTGCTTCTGGCGGCGCTGGCCACGGGCCTTATCGGCGCGGCCGCCGAATGGCTGGTGCTGCGGCGCCTGTACCAGGCGCCTGAACTGTTCCAGCTGCTGGCGACCTTTGCACTGGTGCTCATCATCGGCGACGCCGCGCTGGCCATCTGGGGCCCCGAAGACCTGTTCGCAGCGCGCGCCCCCGGCCTGTCTGGCGCCGTGCAGATCCTGGGCCGGCGCTATCCCGAATACGACCTGCTGCTGATCGCCGCCGGCCCCGTGGTACTGGGCCTGCTTTGGCTGCTGCTGATGCGTACGCGCTGGGGCCGGCTGCTGCGGGCCGCGGCGGAAAATCGCAAGATGCTGGCCGCGCTGGGCGTGAATCAAGCCTGGCTGTTCACCTCGGCATTCACCCTGGGCGCGTTCCTGGCCGGCCTGGGCGGCGCGCTGGCCGCGCCGCGGGTACCCGCCACCCTGGGCCTGGACCTGGAGATCATCGCCAGCGCGTTCGTGGTGGTGGTGGTGGGCGGCCTGGGTTCGATTCCCGGCGCCTTCCTCGCCGCCTTGTTGATCTGCTCGGTCAAGGCATTGTTCGTGTTCCTGGGACAGGTGCAGATCGGCCCCTGGCTCTTCAATCTGTCCAAGCTCACGCTGCTGGCGGAATTCGCCGTGATGGCCGTGGTGCTGGTCGTGCGGCCCTGGGGTCTGCTGGGCAAACCGCCCGAGCCGGCATCCCACACCGCCGCCCCGGAGCGCCCCATCGCGCCGGCCGGCCGCGGCCTGCGGCTGGCCTATGGCGCGCTGTTGGCGCTCCTGGTACTGGCGCCGGTGGCGGCCGCTCACAGCCCCTATCTGGGCATCCTGCTGACCGAAATCCTGATCGCCGCGCTGTTTGCCGCCAGCCTGCATTTCCTCACCGGGCTGGCCGGCATGACCTCGTTTGGCCATGCCGCCTGGTTCGGCCTGGGCGCCTACGGCGCCGCGCTGCTCCTGAAGCTGGCGGCCGTGCCGATGGAAGCGGCGCTGCTGCTCGGCCCCTTCGCCGCGGCGCTCGGCGCCCTGCTGTTCGGCTGGTTCTGCGTGCGCCTGTCGGGCGTGTACCTGGCGATGCTGACCCTGGCGGTGGCGCAGATCCTCTGGGCGCTGGCCTATCAATGGGATGACGTGACGGGCGGCAGCAACGGCCTGATCGGGCTGTGGCCATCGGCCTGGCTCGCCCAGGGCCCCTGGTTCTATTACCTGACGCTGGCGCTGTGCGTGGCCGGCATCGCCTGGCTGCGCCGCCTGGCGTTCTCGCCGCTGGGCTATGCGCTGCGCGGCGTGCGCGATTCGGCCCTGCGCGCCGAGGCGCTGGGCATGGACACGCGGCGCGTGCAATGGGCGGGCTTCGTGGCCGCGTCTTTCGCCGCCGGCCTGGCGGGCTCGCTCTACACATTTTCCAAGGGCAGCATCGCGCCCGACACGCTGGCCGTGAGCCGCTCCGTGGACGGACTGGTCATGGTGCTGCTGGGCGGGTTGCAGACGCTGGCCGGCCCGCTCGTTGGCGCTGCGTCCTACACCTGGCTGCAGGATGCCGCCGCGCGCAGCACCGAGTACTGGCACGCGGTGCTGGGGCTGGCCATCCTGGCCCTGGTCATGGCGTTTCCCGAGGGGCTGGCAGGCGCTGCCGCGCGCCTGGCCGCAAGCTGGAACAGGAGGCGCGCATGAACACCGCCCCCCTGCTGCGAGTCCGGGACCTGCGCAAATCATTCGGCGGCATCGACGCGCTGGCCGGCGTGTCCTTCACGCTGGAAGCGGGCCGGATGCTGGCGCTGATCGGCCCCAACGGCGCCGGCAAGTCCACCTGTTTCAACGCGCTGGGTGGCCAGCTGCGGCCCGACTCGGGCTCCGTCCTGCTGGACGGCCGCGAACTGGTGGGCCTGTCGGCAGGCAAGATCTGCCGGCTGGGCGTGGGACGCACCTTCCAGACCGCGGCCACCTTCCGCTCCATGACGGTGCGCGAGAACGTGCAGACTGCGCTGCTGTCGCGCGACCGGCTGCTGCTGAATCCGTGGCGCCGGGCCACCCGGCACGCGGCCGAGGAGGCCATGTCGCTGCTGTCGCAGGTGCAGATGGCGGACAAGGCGCAGGAGCATTGCGGCACGCTGGCCTACGGCGACGTCAAGCGGGTGGAGCTGGCGATGGCGCTGGCGCACCAGCCGCGCCTCTTGCTGATGGACGAACCCACGGCGGGCATGGCCACCAATGAACGCCATGCGCTGATGCGGCTGACGCGCACGCTGGCGGACACCCAGCGCATTGCGGTCCTGTTCACCGAGCACAGCCTGGATGTTGTGTTCAAGCACGCCGATCGCATCGCGGTGCTGGTGCGCGGCAGCCTGCTGGCCGAGGGCGAACCCGCAACGATCGCGGCCGACGAGCGGGTCCGCGCGGCCTATCTGGGCACGGAAGCGCCGCAGCCGGCCTGAGCCGGCCGCGCACGCGGCCTCAGTCGTTCCTCAGCCCGTTGGGCTGGCATTCCCAGAAGATCTTGGCCTGGCATCCCTCGCAAATGCCGCGGTCCAGTTTGGCGTAGATCGTATGCAGCGCCGTCGCCTTGTCGGGAAAGATATGGTCCTCGCCCAGCCGCTGCAGGAAACCCGTGCGACGCCACATGTCCAGCACTTCCGGCCGCGGGCGGTGGAAGTACAGATCGCCTCCCATGGCCCGCCTGGCGGCCAGTTCGTCTTCCCAGACCTGCGCGCCCGCCATGTCGATGAAATTCATGCTCTTGGCCATCACCAGCAGATGGCGCGGCGCGCCGGGCGCCGCGCGCAGCTCATGCAGGCGCTGCGCCACGTGCGTGGCAGCGCCGAAATAGACCGACCCTTCCATGCGCAGCAGCTTCAGTTGCGGGCACTCCGGCAAGGCATCCGGCGCGTGCTCCAACACCACGAAGCGCCGCTCCAAGCCGCGCGAGTCGAAGCCCATGGTGCGCATCGCCGGCCGCGAGGTGCGGTGCAGGTAGACCATCAGCGACAACACCGTGCCCAGCAGGATCGCCACTTCCATGCGTATGGTGATGGTGGCAGCCAGCGTGGCGGCGGCGATGATCGCTTCGCCGCGCTGGGTGCGGATCAGTTGCCGCCAGCGCGGAATGTCGAACAGGGTCCAGGCCACCAGCAGCAGCAGCCCGGAAATCGCCGCGTGCGGAATCATGGCCAAAAGCGGCGCGGACAGGGCCACCAGCGCCACCAGCAGCAAGGCCGAGAACACGGACGCCAGCGGCGTCTTGGCGCCAGCCTCGTAGTTGGGAATGGACCTGTTGAGCGACCCGCAAGACAGGTAACAGGAGAAAAAGCCGCCCACAATATTGGACAGCCCCTGCCCCACGAATTCGCGGTTGGCGTCGATGCGCTGGCCCGAACGCGTGGCCACGGCCTTGGCGATGGAGATGGACTGCGCCAGCGCCACGATGGTCAGCGCGAAGGCCACGCTCAGCAGTTCGGGCAAGGCGCGCCAATCGACGCTGGGAATATGGAAAGGCGGCCAAGGTTGGGCCAGCGCACCCAGCACTGACACCGGCGCGCCTTCGGTCAGCGCGTTGAAGCCCGCGGCTGCCAGCGCGCCCGCCGCCAGGCCCGCCAACATGTAGGGCTTGCGCTTGTCCAGACGCCGCACCAGCAGCGCCACGGCCAGGGTGGTCAGGGTCACCAGCAAGGCGCCCCAGTGCACCTGCGCCAGATTCGCGGCCAGGCTGGCCAGCAAGGCGCCCGCGCCGTGCGCGTCCGGCGACGGCATGCCCAGCGCGTCCTTCAGCGCATGCACGGCGATCAGCAGCGCCGCGCCGCTGGTGAAACCGAACAGCGCCGACGGCGAGATGAAGTGCGCCAGCGAGCCCAGCCTGAGCGTGCCCACCAGCCATTGCATCAGCCCGACCAGCACGGTCACGGCCAGCGCCAGCTGGATGTAGCCCTGGCTGCCGGCCACCGCCAGCGGCGTCAACACCGCATAGAGCGCCAACGAGTTGGCATTGGTCGGGCCCGACATGACATGGCGGCTGGACCCGAAGAGCGCCGCGACGATACAGGGAACGATGGCGGAATACAGGCCGTACTCGGGCGGCAGGCCCGCCAGCATGGCGAACGCCACGCCCTGCGGCAACACCAGCAAGGCGCCCAGCAAGCCCGCCGTCGCATCCGCGCGCAAGGTCCGCGCATTGACCTCGTCCACCCACGAGCCGAACAACCGGCGCGCGACGCTCATCCCCCCCTGCATCATTCTTTCTTGTCCCTCGGCATCTGCTTTCTGATTGGTTCCGCCTGCGGCGCACAGGGCGGGCGGCGGGTCGTCTAGCGTAATCGCTAGCGCCCCTCGCGCGCAACGCGTCCCGCTTACTTGAGGTAACGGCGCTCCAGCTCCCGCATATGGGCATCGCCCTGCAGCGCGATGATTTCCTTGACCGCCGGCAGCGCCGCATCCACCTGATGGATGCCGCCATCGCTGCGGATGCGGGCGAACACGTCCCGCATCGCCCCCACCGCGGCGCGGATGGCGTGATTGCCATAGATGACCAGGCCGACCTTGCCCAGCGCCTGGATATCGGCTTCGCGCAGTTGCGGATAGGCGGTGGGCACCAGCACCAGCGGCGCGCGGCCTTGCCATGCCGCGATGAACGACAGGATCTCGTCGGGCGTGTTCTGCTTGGAATGGATCAGGATGGCGTCCGCGCCCGCAGCTTCATACGCGCGCGCACGGGCCAAGGCCTCCTGCTCGCCGGCGCCCGCGATCAGCGCCTCGGTCCGGGCGATCACGCAGAAATCCGCATCGCGGCGGGCGCTGCAGGCGGCTTCGATCTTGCCCTGGAACTCCTCGATCCGCACCAGCTCCTGCCTGCCGGACGCGCGCAGACTCGTGTCCTTGGGAAAGGTCTTGTCTTCCATCACCACCGCCGACACGCCCGCGGCTTCGTACTGCGGCACCATGTAGGAGACATTGATGGCATTGCCGAATCCGGTGTCGATGTCGGCAATCACGGGCACGTCCACCGCGGCGGCGATCGCCCGCATCATGTCCAGGTGCTGCGAGGGCGAGAGTATGTTGGCATCGGGCACGGCGTAGCTGGCCGACAGCTCGAAGCCGCTGCCCCAGATGGCGTCGAACCCGGCATCGGCCGCCAGCCTGGCGGACAGCGGGTTGTGCGCCGACATGGCGTGCATCAAGACGGGATCCTGCAATTTCTGGCGGAAACGGGCGTTTCTGGTCATGGCGGACACGTAGGCAAAAACCCGGCGCGCCGCGCGCCGGCTGCGGCCATCGTAGCGCCAATCCCCGCCTTGCCCGAAACGTCAGCCGGCCTCGCCGCCGCGTCGCGCCTTCATGGCCTGCCCGATCCCGGCCAGCGTATCGTCCGGGATCAGCCGCGCCGCCATCGGCAGCAGTTCGCTTTCCTCACGCTGGATATGCGCGGCGTAGGCATCGGAGAAATCCTGCACCTGGCTGGCGGGCAGCTCGGCCTGGCGGCCCGCCGCGATCTCGGCGAGCGCCTGGCGCAAGGGCTCCCAGCGCCGCGCCAACTGCCGGTGCTCGGCCATCAGGCCGTCCACCAGCGCATGCAGACAGACGGCGTCAGAGCCGGCCATGGATTCGATCAAGGCCGGAAACAGGTCCTCTTCCTCGTCCTCGTGATGGTGTGCGGCCGCGGTATCGAAGTAGCGCATGACGCTGGCCGCCGCGGTTTGAGCCGCGGCGTCGCTGCCATGCACCGGCAGGTGCGCGGCAAGACGCCCCAAGGTCGCGCACTGGCGGGAAATGCGGCCATGGCAGGCCGACAGCAAAGCCAAGGGATCATCCGCGCCCGGCGCCGGGGCCGGGCCTCCAGGAAAGCTCACCGCCATCGCACACCTCCGTTATCCGGCGTGGCCACGCCACCACAAGCGGATGGAATCCCACGCGCGTCCCGCGAATCCGGCCTCGGCCACCGGTTCCAGTGCCACCACCGGAAACTGCATGGCGGGCTTGCCGTCCACCAGCACACGCACCTCGCCCACTGCGGACTGGGCCGCGATCGGCGCAATCAGCGGATCCTGCGGTGTCCAGACCGGTTCGACCTTGGCGCCCGCAGGCACCGTCACGTAGGCATCGCGCGCGAATCCGGCCTTCAGGCTGTCCTGCTCGCCCTTCCATACCTCGGGCGTGGCGACTGCCTGGCCGCGCGCGTACAGCTTGATGGTATTGAACCCCTGAAAGCCCCACTCCAGCAACTCGCGGCTTTCCTGCGTGCGCAGCTTGTCCGACGCCGTGCCCACCACCACCGTGATCAGGCGGCGCTGGTCAGCGCCATTAGGACGCTGCGCGGTGGCGACGATGCAATAGCCGGCCGATTCGGTATGCCCGGTCTTCAGCCCGTCCACGCTGGGATCCAGCCACAGCAGGCGGTTGCGGTTCGGCTGCGTGATCTTGTTGTAGGTGAACTGCTTGGCCGAATCGTAGGTCCTGTAGAGCTGCGGATAATCGCGAATGAAACGCGTGGCCAGCATGGACAGGTCGCTGGCGGTGGAGTAGGTCCCCGGATCGGGCAAGCCGTGCGGGCTGGCGAAATGCGTGGCGTGCAGGCCGAGCCTGGCGGCGGTGTCGTTCATCCGCGCCACGAAGGCCTCGACGCTGCCCGACACGGCTTCGGCCAGCGCGATGGCCGCGTCGTTGCCCGACTGGATCATCAGGCCGCGCAGCAGATCGTCCACCGACACCTTCGAGCCCGGCTCCAGGAACATCTTCGAGCTGCCCGCCGGCACCTTCCAGGCGCGGGTCGACACCGTGACCATTTGCGCCGCGGACAGCTCTTTCTTGCTGAGCGCCTCGAACACGACATAGGCCGTCATGATCTTGGTCAGGGACGCGGGCTCGATCCGGGTCGTCGCCGCATGCGACGCGATCACCTGTCCGCTGGTCTCGTCCAGCAAGAGCCAGGCCTTGGCCGACAGGGCCGGCGCGGGCACCGTCTGCGCCACGGCGCCCGACATGCACGCGGCCGCGACGATCAGGCTCGCCGCCAACTTCTTCATCAACATATGACTGCTTCGCTTCCATGCTTGGTTTTTCCCGCGCGGGTCTCGCGCAGGGCACGCAATTGGAACATGCCCGGCGCAGTTGGTTCAGTGCCGCAGGCATCTGAAAAGATGCGCGATGAATGTCACGACATCTTGCTGGAGCCCTTCTACAAAGCACTTTCTGTGTCGAAAACAACAAACAAGGGCCAAAAACCCGCTAGAAAACCGCATTAATCGCCACTCTTCCGCTATCATCGGCCGCGTAGCGTCAAACGCCGATACCCGGCGCGCGCTGCTCCATGACCTCAACATACGGATTTTGACCATGGCCACGAAAGCAAAAGCTCCTGCCAAGAAAGTCACCAAGCCCGCCGCCAAGGCGCCCGCAAAGAAGGCAACTGCTGCCAAACCCGCTGTGAAGCCCGCTGCAAAGCCGGCCGTCAAGAAGGTCGTCGCCGCCAAGAAGGTCGCTGCTGCCCCCAAGGCCATCAAGGCCGCCCTGAACAAGACCCAGCTGATCGCCTACATCGTTGAGCAATCGGGCGTTGAAGCCAAGTCGGTCAAGGCCGTCCTGGCCAGCCTGGAAACCTCGGTGCTGGGCTCCGTGGACAAGAAGGGCGCTGGCGAATTCACGCTGCCCGGCCTGTTCAAGGTTGCCGTGCAGAAGGTTCCGGCCAAGGCCAAGCGCTTCGGCAAGGATCCGTTCACCGGTGAAGAGCGCTGGTTCCCCGCCAAGCCGGCTTCGGTCAAGGTGAAGGTTCGCCCGCTCAAGAAGCTGAAGGACGCCGCGCAGTAATTCGCGCGTAGTTCCGGTCAAGCCGGAAGGGCCCGCCTCGCAAGAGGCGGGCCCTTCTTTTTTGCCGCGGCCGGCCTGCACGACGCATAGGTCGGCTTTTTCCAATTTATCTTCATGTTAAGATACTTCACGTAAAAACAAATCCCATGCACCCATGAATGACCTCGTCGATCTGGTGATCTCCCAATGGACCGCCGAATGTCCCGCCCAGGACTTCGCCGCCATGTCCGTCGTCACCCGTGTGTTCCGTCTGAACGCGCTGGCCGCGCGCAACGTGAACCGCAGCTTCCGCAACTACGACCTGCACCAGGGCGAATTCGACGTGCTGGCCACGCTGTACCGCAGCGGCTCGCCCTACGCGCTGAATCCGCAGAAGCTGGTGGAGGCCCTGCTGTTGACCTCCGGCGCCATGACCAACCGGCTCGACCGCCTGGAGCAGGCCGGCCTGCTCACGCGCAGCCCCAATCCGGAAGACCGGCGCGGCGTCATCGTGTCGCTCACGGCCGAAGGCTTGCGCACCATCAAGCTGGTGCTGAAGGACTACCTGAAGGACCTCAATGAACTGCTTGAACCGCTGTCCGCAGCCGAGCGCAAGCAACTGGCCGGCCTCCTCAGGAAGCTGCTGATCAAGCAGGACCAGGAAACGCCTGGCGGCATCGGCGCCTGAGCCGAGCCCACTTCCGCAGCCATCATCCCCGATCCCGATCCATGACTTCCGCTACCCAGTCCTCCCAGACGCCGGTCCTGACCGCGCCCATCCTCCTGCTGATGTCGGTCGCGACCGGCCTCGCCGTCGCCAGCAACTATTACGCGCAGCCGCTGCTGCATACGATCAGCGAGCAATTCTCGCTGTCCAGCGCCACGGCGGGCAGCATCGTCACCACCGCGCAGCTGAGCTATGCGGTGGGCCTGATGCTGCTCGTGCCCCTGGGCGACATGTTCGAGCGCCGCAGCCTGATCGTGCTGATGAACCTGCTGTCCTCGGGCGGTCTGCTGATTTCCGCCTTCGCCCCCAATATCGGCGTGCTGATCCTGGGCACGGCGCTGACGGGCATGCTGTCCGTGGTGGCCCAGATCCTGGTGCCTTTCGCCGCGACGCTGGCCGCGCCGCATGAGCGGGGCAAGGCCGTGGGCACCGTCATGAGCGGACTGCTGCTGGGCATCCTGCTGGCCCGCACCGTCGCCGGCGCGCTCGCCGACGTGGGCAACTGGCGCACCGTGTACTGGGTGGCGGCCATCCTGATGCTGATCATGTCCGCGGCCCTGTGGCGCCTGCTGCCGCGCCACCAGAGTCCGGCCGGGCTGAGCTACCCGCGCCTGCTGGGCTCCATCCTGCGCATGTTCGTCGAGGAACCGCTGTTCCGCGCCCGCTCGCTGCTGGGCGGCCTGCTGTTCGCGGCCTTCAGCATGCTGTGGACGCCGCTGACCTTCCTGCTGGCCAGCCCGCCCTATCAATACAGCAACACCACCATCGGCCTGTTCGGCCTGGCGGGCGCCGCAGGGGCCTACGCCGCCAACCGCTTCGGCCGCCTTGCCGATCGCGGCCTGGGCAACCTCGCCACCCGCGTCGGACTGCTGTTGCTGCTGGGTTCCTGGGGACTGATCGCCTTCGGCCAGGTGTCGGTGCTGGCCCTGCTGGTGGGCATCCTGGTGCAGGATCTCGCGATCCAGGGCGTGCACGTCACCAACAGCAGCGCCCTCTACCGCCTGCGCCCCGAAGCGCGCAGCCGGCTGACGGCCGGCTACATGACCAGCTACTTCATCGGCGGCGCATCCGGTTCGCTGGTATCGTCCTGGCTGTACGCCCATTTTGGCTGGCCCGGCGTGGTCACGGCGGGCGCCGTCCTCGGGGTGATTACGCTGGCTTATGGCGCCCTGGCGCCCAGCGCGCGCATCCCCGAAACGGCTCCGTCCCCTGCCCGCGCCTAGCACCTCCTATAATCAGGGGTTTTGGCCGCCTCCGCGCCCGCGCGGCGAGGCGGCTCACCCTTTTTTTGCCATCGTGCACGAGCCCATGCAGGAACGTTACCTCCCCAATACCGTCGAAGCAGCCGCCCACCAAGACTGGCAGGCGCGCGACGTCTACCTGGTCCACGAACACGCCAAGAACGCCGACGGCTCCGAAAAGCCGAAGTTCTACGCCTGCTCCATGCTGCCCTACCCCAGCGGCAAGCTGCACATGGGCCACGTGCGCAACTACACCATCAACGACATGATGGCCCGTCAGTTGCGCATGCGCGGCTACAACGTTCTGATGCCCATGGGCTGGGACGCCTTCGGCATGCCGGCGGAAAACGCCGCCATCAAGTCCAAGGTGCCGCCGGCGAAGTGGACGTACGACAACATCGCCTACATGAAGAAGCAGATGAAGGCGATGGGCCTGGCGATCGACTGGTCGCGCGAAATGTGCGCCTGCGATCCCCAGTACTACAAGTGGAACCAGTGGCTGTTCCTCAAGATGCTGGAAAAGGGCGTCGCCTACCGCAAGACCCAGGTCGTCAACTGGGACCCCGTGGACCAGACCGTGCTGGCCAATGAACAGGTCATCGACGGCCGCGGCTGGCGCTCGGGCGCGCTGGTCGAAAAGCGCGAGATCCCCGGCTACTACCTGCGCATCACCGATTACGCCGACGAACTGCTGGGCGCCGTCCAGAACGATCTGCCCGGCTGGCCCGAGCGCGTGCGCCTGATGCAGGAAAACTGGATCGGCAAGTCCGAGGGCCTGCGCTTCGCTTTCCCGCACAAGATCACCGGCCAGGACGGCCAGCTGATCCAGGACGGCAAGCTGTACGTCTTCACCACCCGCGCCGACACCATCATGGGCGTGACCTTCTGCGCCGTGGCGCCGGAACACCCCCTGGCCACGCAGGCCGCGCTCTCCAATCCGCAACTGGCCGCCTTCATCGAACAATGCAAGCTGGGCGGCACGACCGAGGCCGAAATGGCCACGCGCGAAAAGGAAGGCATGCCCACGGGCCTGTACGTCACGCACCCGGTCACGGGCGCCGAAGTTCAGGTCTGGGTCGGCAACTACGTGCTCATGACCTACGGCGACGGCGCCGTGATGGGCGTGCCGGCGCATGACGAGCGCGATTTCGCCTTCGCCAAGAAATATGACCTGCCCATCGTGCAGGTCGTGGACGTGGCCGGCAAGGAATACTCCACCAATGCCTGGCAGGAGTGGTACGGCGACAAGCAAGCCGGACGCACCATCAATTCGGGCAAGTACGACGGTCTCTCCCACAAGGAAGCGGTCGACGCCATCGCCGTCGACCTGGGCGCGCAAGGCCTGGGCGAAAAGCAGACCACCTGGCGCCTGCGCGACTGGGGCATCTCGCGCCAGCGCTATTGGGGCACCCCCATCCCCATCATCCACTGCGCGGATTGCGGCCCGGTCCCGGTTCCGGAAAAAGACCTGCCGGTGGTCCTGCCCGACGACCTCATCCCGGACGGCAGCGGCAATCCGCTGGCCAAGAACGAGGCGTTCCTGTCCTGCTCCTGCCCCAAGTGCGGCAAGCCGGCGCGCCGTGAAACGGACACGATGGACACCTTCGTGGACTCGTCCTGGTATTTCATGCGCTACACCTCGCCGGGCAACGATAACGCCATGGTCGACGCACGCAACGACTACTGGATGCCGATGGACCAGTACATCGGCGGCATCGAACACGCGGTGCTCCACCTGCTGTACGCCCGCTTCTGGACCAAGGTCATGCGCGACATGGGCTTGCTCAACTTCGACGAGCCCTTCACCAAGCTGCTGTGCCAGGGCATGGTGCTGAACCATATCTACTCGCGCAAGACGCCGCAGGGCGGCATCGAGTACTTCTGGCCGGAAGACGTCGAAAACGTCTACGACGACCGCGGCGCCATCGTCGGCGCCAAGCTGAAGTCGGACGGCTCCGCCATCACCTACGGCGGCGTGGGCACGATGTCCAAGTCCAAGAACAACGGCGTCGACCCGCAATCGCTGATCGACACGCTGGGCGCGGACACGGCCCGCCTGTTCGTCATGTTCGCCAGCCCGCCGGAACAGACCCTCGAATGGTCGGACTCTGGCGTCGAAGGCTCCAACCGCTTCCTGCGCCGCCTCTGGTCCATCAGCTACGGCCAGCGCGAGGCCATCGCGCGCGGCCTGGCCCATGGCGCCGACTGGGCGCAGGCGCCGGCCCCGGTCAAGGATCTGCGCCGCGAGGTCTACGGCCTGCTCAAGCAAGCCGACTACGACTACCAGCGCATCCAGTACAACACCGTCGTGTCGGCGTGCATGAAGATGCTCAACGCCATCGACGACGCCAAGCTGCCCGAAGGCGCAGCCGCGGACGCCGCCTACGCCGAAACGCTGGGCGTGCTGCTGCGCGTGCTGTATCCCGTGGTGCCGCACATCACCTGGCACCTGTGGCGCGATCTGGGCTACGCCCACGAGCTGGGCGACCTGCTCGACGCGCCTTGGCCGCACGTGGACGAGGCGGCGCTGGTCGCCGACGAGATCGAGCTGATGCTCCAGGTCAACGGCAAGCTGCGCGGCTCCATCCGCGTGGCCGCCAAGGCCGCCAAGGAAGACATCGAAAAGCTCGCGGCATCCCAGGAAGAGGTCGCCCGCTTCCTGGAAGGCCGTCCGCCCAAGCGCGTCATCGTGGTTCCGGGCAAACTGGTCAACGTCGTAGGCTGATGAGGTCAAGCATGCACTTCGCCGGGCAACAAACGCACTCCCCCCGCCAGTCCTGGCTGCTGCGCGGCGCCTGCCTGGCGCTGTTCATGCTGCTCTCCGCTTGCGGCTTCGCCTTGCGTGGCGTCACGCCGATGCCGTTCGATACGCTGTATGTCGGCATTTCCGACACCACGCAGTTCGGCGCCGACGTGCGCCGCGCGCTGCGCGCGGCCTCGCCGAACACCAAGCTCGTGTCGACCCCCAAGGAGGCGCAAGCCATCCTGCAGCAGGTCGCCGACACTCGCACCCTGCGAGAGGTGTCGCTGAACGCCCAAGGCCGTGTCGAGGAATACGAACTCGGCATCAACTACACGTTCCGCCTCATCGATGCCAAGGGCCGCGCCCTGATCCCGGACACCACGCTGTCGATCTACCGCGAAATGCCCTATGACGACCAGGTGGTGCAAGCCAAGCAAGGCCAGATCGAAACGCTGTACCGGGCCATGCAGCGCGACCTGGTATCCCGCCTGCTGCGCCGCATGACCGCGCCGGAAGTGCGCCATGCATTCGAGAATGCCGAAGAGCGCGCGGAAGACGGCGAGACCCCGCTGTACGACCCGACCACGCCGGAACAAAAGCGCACGCCCGCGCCGTGGCAGACGCCGTCCACCACCGATCCGGCCATCCTGCGTTAAATGGCACAGCCCCTGGACGCGGATCGCCTGGCCGAGCACCTGCAGCGGCCAGGCAACCGCCTGGCGCCGCTCTACACGGTGTCCGGCGACGAACCCCTGCTCGTGACCGAGGCCGTGGACGCGCTGCGCGCCGCGGCCCGTAACGCGGGCTACACCGACCGCCTGTCCATGGTCATGGACGCGCGCAGCGACTGGAGCTCGGTCACCGCCGCCACACAAAGCGTGTCGCTGTTCGGCGACCGCCGCATCCTTGAAATCAAGATCCCGACGGGCAAGCCTGGCAAGTCCGGCGCCGACACCCTGGCCAAGCTGGCCGAACAGGCCGAGAAGCAGGCGGATCCGGACACGCTCGTGCTGATCGCCCTGCCGCGCCTGGACAAGGCCACCCGCGAAAGCCGCTGGGTGCAGGCCCTAAGCCGCGGCGGCATGATGGTCGACATCGCCAACATCGAACGCGGCCGCCTGCCCGCCTGGGTCGGCATGCGGCTGGCGCGCCAGAACCAGCGCGCCGACGGCGCCACCCTGCAATGGATGGCCGACAAGGTGGAAGGCAATCTGCTGGCCGCCCACCAGGAAATCCAGAAGCTGGGCCTGCTCTACCCCGAAGGCCAGCTGGCCGCGGAGGACGTGGAGCGCGCGGTGCTGAACGTGGCGCGCTATGACGTCTTCGGCCTGCGCGACGCCATGCTCGCCGGCGACACCGGCCGCACCATCCGCATGATCGACGGCCTGCGCGCCGAAGGCGAAGCGCTGCCGCTGGTGCTATGGGCGGTCGGCGAGGAAATCCGCCTGCTGGCCCGCATCGCCGAAGCGCGCGCCCTGGGCCAGGACGTCAACGGCCTGATGCGCCGCCTGCGCATTTTCGGCGCGCACGAGCGGCTGGCGTTGCAGGCGCTGAACCGGGTGCAGCCGAACGTGTGGCCGGCCGCCGTGCAGCATGCCCATGAGGTCGATCGCCTGATCAAGGGCCTGTCGGTGCCAGGACGCCTGTCCGATCCCTGGGAAGAAATGACGCGGCTCGCGCTGCGTGTCGCCGCCGCCGGCGGACGACCGTGAAGGCGGCATAGCCGCCGCCTTCGCCTCCCGCGCCAGCCCATGCGCTGGCATTCGCCCGGCCTCGCGGCCGGATATACACTGAATCTCCAGGTGGCGTCCGCGCCGCCCCATCCTCATGATCGACGCTGCCATGTCCACGTCCTCCATCGAACAAGCCATGCTCACCCTGGGCGAAAACGCCCGCCGCGCCTCGCGCGCCATGATGCGCGCCACCGGCGCCGCCAAGAACCAGGCGCTGCTCGCCATGGCCGACGCCCTGGCCGCCAGCCACGACGAACTCAAGGCCGCCAACGAAAAAGACCTGGCCGCAGCGCGCAACAACGGCCTGGAGCCGGCGCTGCTGGACCGCCTGACCCTGTCGGACAAGACACTGGCGCACATGGCCGAGGGCCTGCGCCAGATCGCCGCCCTGCCTGATCCCATCGGCAGCATCACCGCCACCAGCGTACGCCCCAACGGCATGCGCGTGGCGCAGATGCGCGTGCCGCTGGGCGTGATCGGCATCATCTACGAATCCCGCCCCAACGTGACCATCGACGCGGCCGCGCTGTGCCTGAAGTCCGGCAACGCCGCCATCCTGCGCGGCGGTAGCGAAGCCCTGCATTCCAACATCGCGCTGGGCCGCATCGTGCAGACCGGCCTGGCCGCCGCAGGGCTGCCGCAGGACGCGGTGCAGGTCGTCGCCACGGCCGACCGCGCCGCCGTCGGCAAGCTCATCACCATGACCGAGCACATCGACGTCATCGTGCCGCGCGGCGGCAAGGGGCTGATCGCCCGCCTGTCGCAAGAGGCGCGCGTGCCGCTCATCAAGCACCTGGACGGCAACTGCCACGTCTATATCGACGCGGCGGCCGATCCGGACAAGGCGCACGCCATCGCCTTCAATGCCAAGACCTACCGCTACGGCATCTGCGGCGCCATGGAAACGCTGCTGGTCGACGCGGTCGCCGCCGTTTCCATCCTGCCCAGCCTGGCCGCGGCCCTCACCGAGCACGGCGTCGAATTGCGCGGCTGCCCCCGCACGCTGGCCTTGCTGCCCCACGCCAAACCGGCCACGGAAGAAGACTGGGCCACGGAGTACCTGGGTCCCATCCTGGCGGTGCGCATCGTCGACACGCTGGACGACGCCATCGAGCACATCGCGCGCTGGGGCTCGGGCCATACCGACGCCATCGTCACCGAGGACCTGTCCGCCGCACAGCGCTTCCAGCGCGAGGTCGACTCCAGCTCGGTGTACGTCAACCTGCCGACCTGCTTTGCGGACGGTTTCGAATACGGCCTGGGCGCCGAGATCGGCATCTCGACGAACCGCCTGCACGCGCGCGGCCCGGTCGGCCTGGAAGGCCTGACCACGCTGAAGTGGGTGCTCAGCGGCGAAGGCCAGGTGCGCGGCTGATCCCGAGCCTCCGACTGCACGCAGACTGACGCGGCCCTGAACACGGGGCCGCGGCAAGCCTTCTACAATACGGCCAGCAGTTTTTCGCAGGCATTCTTTTCATCCGAACGCGGCGCGCCGCGTCTTCCTGAGATCCCCATGTACTCACCCGCGATGGCCATGGCCTTCAGCCTCTTCCTGCTGTGCTTCATCACATGCACGCTCAGCGGCGTCGTGCTGTTCTTCAAGAGCAAGCAGATCAACGCCAAATTGAAGCACCCGTACCTGCAGCACCGTCAATTCAATCAGTATCCGCTTGCGATCCAGGCGTCCATCATGCTGGATTACTTTTTCCGCCTGATGTTTCCCGGCACGCGCTTCTGGCTGATCGGCAACGCCAACGACCTGCTCTCCCACGTCGATCCGAAGAAGACGCCGCTATCGCTGAAATGGCCGATCGTCGGCTTCTGGGGCTCGTGCTGGCTCGGCCTGATCGCCATGATCGTGCTCTGGATCATGCTGTTCCTGGGAGCTTGAACCCATGCAGATCAGAATCGAAGACTATCCCGGCAGCCTCGAGGCGGCCCGCTATCTGGTCGCCGCGCGCGAGTCCGGCATCGCCGGCCCGCGCCTGCCCGCCGACTGCCGTCCCCAATCGCTGAACCAGGCCTTCGCCGTGCAGCAACGCACCGCGCAGCTGCTGCTCGAGAAGCATCAGGACGACATCGGCGCCTGGAAGAGCGCCTTGCCCACGCCCGAGAAAAGCGTGGTCGCGCCGATCTATGCCTCGACCATCGCGTACGCCGAAGCCGGCCCTGTTGCGGCCCGGACCCAGACCGTGCGCATCGAACCCGAGATCGCGTTCGAAATTGCCCGGGATCTGCCCGCGCGCCCCGAGCCCTACACCGAGTCCGAAGTGGACGCGGCCATCGGCGGCGCGCGCCTGGCCTTGGAAGTACTGGGCTGCCGTTATGCGGCTCCGGAACATGCCAGCCTGCCGGAACTCCTGGCCGACCATATGTTCAACCAGGGGCTGGTACTGGGTCCGCGCATCGCATCCCCGCACGATGCCCCCGGCGCCTTGAGCATCACGCTGTCCGTGGACGGAGTTGAAACCGAGCAGCACGCGGGCATCCACCCGAACGATCGTCCTAAGGCCGGGCTCTACTGGCTGGCCAACTTCCTGCGCGAACAAGGTCTGGGACTACGCGCCCGCCAGCACGTCATCACCGGCTCCTATGCCGGCTTCCTGGACGTGCCCGCCAACCGCGATCTCGAACTCGCCTACGGCGACCTCGGCGTCCTGCGCCTGCACTTCAGCAAGCCCTAGCCCGGCCGCACACCGAACTTCCGTCCCCTGCCCGCCTGGTCCGCTCTTGCGGACTAGCGGGCCGCGGGCTGCGCGATCTCGATGGGCGCTGCGCCCGCCTCGATGATTTCCCCCACATCCAGACACAGGTCCTCGCGGTAGCGTCCCGCCAGCACCTGCACGCCCACCGGGCTCGCGCCTGCCTCGCTCATCGCGCTGCCCATCGCCACCGACAGGCCTGGCAACCCCATGAACGGCACGCCGATCTGCGTCATCTGCGCGCGCCAGATGCGCGCGTAGGCCGCATCGCCTTGCAGATCGAGCTTGTCAGGGAACGGCAGCTCGGCCGACACGGGCAGCAACAGCACGGGATACTCGGCGAAGAACAACTCCCACAGGCGCGTCAGCGTAGCCCGCCGCGTCAGCGTGGCGGAAAAACTCGCAAGGTCGGCCCCCGCCGCCTTGTCGCGCTGGCCAGCCAGCGCCACCAGAGCTCCGCGGTCGCCTTCTTTTTCCGCGGCTGCCACCATGGCGTCGTAGCCATCGGCCAGCCACATGCGGATCTGCAGGTCCGCCGCCTCCTGCATCGGCGGCACGGCATCCAGCGTATCCACCGTCCAGCCTGCCTCGCTGAGCCGGCGGGCGGCTTCCTGCAAGGCCTTGACCACGGCGGGCTGGGTGTCCATGCCGTCCGGATTCAGGCACAGCGCGGCCCGGCGCGGCGTCTCGGCCCCGACCAAGGGAGCGGGCACCCACCAAGGATCGCGCACATCCCGCGCCGCCAGCGCGGCCAGGCCCAGTCTTAGATCTGCGATGCTGCGCCCCAGCGGGCCGGACACCGCGGTCAACTGTCCCCCGATCGAGCGTTCCGGCAGCGCCGCGTTGTACGCCGCCACGCGCCCCAGCGACGGCCGCAGGCCATGCACGCCGCAGGCATAGGCCGGATAGCGGATGGAGCCGGCGATATCCGTGCCATGCGCCAGATGGCCGATGCCAGCCGCCACCGCGGCAGCCGCGCCGCCCGACGAGCCGCCGGGCGTCAGCGCCGGATTGCGCGGGTTCAAGGTATCGCCATGCAGCGCATTGCCGGTGAACCAGCGCAAGGAAAACGCGGGCGTGTTGGTGCGGCCCAGGATCACGGCGCCCGCGCGCAACAGATTGTCCACGACCGGGCTGTTCTCCGCCGCGATCAAATCCTTCTGCAGGTTCACGCCATTGGTCGTGGCGTAACCCGCCTGGTCCACGTTGATTTTCACGGTAACGGGCACGCCGGCCAAGGGCCCCGGGTCTTCGCCGCGCGCAAGCATCGCATCCACTTGCGCCGCTTGGGCCAGCACATCGTCCGGGCGGTGGTCCACCACGGCATTGATCGCGGGATTGACGGCATCCAGCCGGCCCAGCGCGCTTTGCGCGGCCTCGCGGGCGGACACCTCGCGCTTGCGGATGCGGGCGGCAAGCTCAACTGCGGACAAACGCCAAAGATCGGACACGCGCGACTCCTGAATCATGGTTGCATGGAAGATCAGGCAAACCTTAGCGCCTGCCGCGCCTGCCCACAAGCCGCCGCCGGCCCGGAACGCTACTCGTCCTCCTCGAAGACCTCGACTATCGCGTCGGCCACGGCGCGCACGCGCGCCGTGCGGTTCAGGTCGCCGTGCATCACCAACCACAAATCGTAGGGTTCGCTGCGCGTCGGCCAGATACGTACCAGCTCGGGATACCCCGGCGCCATGTGCGTGGGCACCTCGCCGATGCCCAGCCCGGCCGCGACCGCCTCGAGAATCATCAGGCCGGAGTTCAGCTCCACGCCGATGCGGCCGTTGCCCGTGGGCTCGCCGCAAAACGTGTCGGACCAGCCCGGCAGCACCGCTTGCTGGTACGTCACCAGCGTGTGCCCCGCGAACGCAGTGCCCGGCCGCGGCTCGCCATGCGCAGCCAGGTAGGCGCGCGAAGCGTACAGCCCGACCTCCTTGCGCGTCAGGTGCCGGTGTATCAAATCGGGGTTGTCCGGCTTGATGTTCCGTATCGCCAGGTCCGCCTCGCGGCGCGTCAGGTTGCTGATCTGGATGGCCGTGGACAGCACCACGCGGATGTCGGGGTGCTGGGCATGCACGCGCCGCACCGCTTCCATGATGTAGTAGCTGGCCACGGTTTCCGAGGTCGCCACGCGCACCACGCCGGACAGGCGATGATCCAGCCCCTGCATCTGGCGCTGCAATTGGTCCGCCGCCTGCTCCATGCGCTCCGCGGCCGCGAACGCCAGTTCGCCGGCCGCCGTGGGCACATATCCACTCGGCGTGCGCAGAAACAGCCGCGCGTCCAGCGAGGACTCCAGCGCCGCCAGCCTGCGCCCGGCGGTTGCCTGGTCGATCTGCAGCAGCGCGGCGGCGCCCCGCAGGGTTCCCACCCGGTAGATGGCCAGGAAGATCCTGGCGTTGTCCCAGTCCATCGCGTTCGCCCTAAGGATGCATTTTTGCATCACTATAAAGCAATTATTCGGCTTTTTTGCATCAAAACAGAGGTCTAAGCTTCAGTCCTCGACAGCCTCGCCACACCACCAGCCATGAGTTCCGCCTGCCCCAACCTCACCGCGCCCTCGCTGGCCGCCAAACCCGCCGCGGCCGGCCTGCTGCCGCTAGTCACGCTGGCCATCGGCTTCGTCATGGCGATGCTGGACGTCACCGTCGTCAACGTCGCCCTGCCCAGCATCGCAGTGCAGTTCACCGTTCCCCTGACGGATCTGGTCTGGATCGTGGACGGCTACACCCTCACTTTCGCGGCGCTGCTGCTGGTGGCAGGAGCGCTGGCCGACCGGTATGGCGCCAAGACGATCTACCTGGCCGGTTTGGGCGTCTTTACCCTGGCGTCCCTGCTCTGCGGCCTGGCGCCCAACGCGGACATGCTTATCCTGGCCCGCATGCTGCAGGGGCTGGGCGCGGCCCTGTTCATGCCGAGTTCCCTCAGCCTGCTGACCCATGCCTACGACGACGATCAGGTGCGCAACCGCATGCTGGCCGCCTGGTCCGCGATCGTGGCGGTGGCAGGCGCTGCCGGCCCGCTCCTGGGCGGCGTGCTGATCCACCAATTTGGCTGGCGCGGGATCTTCCTCATCAATATCCCGCTGGGATTGGCCGGATTGTGGCTGGCGCGACGCCGCATCCAGGCGGTTGCGCGCCGCCCGCGCGCCCTCAATCCGCTGAGCCACCTGCTGGGCGTGATCGCCTTGTCCTCGCTGTGCTTCGTGCTGATCCAGGGCAACGCCTACGGCTGGTCCTCCAACCTCATACTGGGCACGGTGGTCCTCTGCGCGGCCGCCGCCCTGCTGCTGGTGCGGCGCGAGCGCCGCCATGCCGACCCCATCATCCCGCGCGCCCTGTTCGCCACCGCGCAATTCGCGGCAGCCAACGGCGTCGGCTTTCTGATCAATCTGGCAGCCTACGGCCAGCTCTTCCTGCTCAGCCTGTTCCTGCAGCATGCACGCGGCGCGGACGCATTGGAGACCGGCCTGCAGCTGGTACCCATGCTGGCCGTGTTCTCCTTGGGCAATCTGTTGTCCAGCCGGGTATCGGCGCGCTGGAACGTGCCGGCGGCGCTGCTGGGCGGGGTATCGTTGGCCGCAGCCATGAGCGCCGCGGGAATCGTCATGTTCTCGCCGGACATGGCCTACTGGCCGTTCGCCGTCATCGTCGCAGTGGCCAATCTGGGCGTGGGCGTCGCCGTTCCCGCCATGACCAGCGTGGTCATGCAGGTCTCGGGCAAGAGCCACGCCAACAGCGCCGCCGCCGCCCTGAATGCCAACCGCCAATCCGGCGCGCTGGTAGGCGTCGCGCTGATGGGCACCATCCTGCATTTGCTGCCGCAATGGAGCGCCAGCCTGCCCGCGGCCTACATCGTCATCACCTCAGGCTATCTGCTCGCTGCCGTGCTTGCATGGCGCTACCTGCAACGCGCGCGCAATGCCTGAACGCGGGCAAGGCTGCGGCCTTCACAGGCCATGAAGGCCGCAGCGCTCAAACGTTCGCGGCGGGGAGTATCGCCACGCCGCGCCCCGCGAAAAATTCGTCGAAGACGGCCAGCGGCAATTCGACATCGGCCTGCGTGCCGGGCTCCCCCGAAGGATTGTGGAAGGTCACCGAGTCCGGCGTTGCGCGAGTCACCAGCACCAGGTGCCCGCCCTTCCTGGGCGGTTGCCGCTCGGGCCAGCGTATCCAGGGATGCACCGACGCCATGAAATAGGCGGCTTGGGACATCAATCCAGGCAGTTCGTCCGCGCGCAGATCGACATGCACGCGCGCCGCCAGGCCGAATGCCTCGTCCACGTAGCGCACGAACGGCGCGTAGATCATGCCCTTGATCTGTTCGCCTTCCACCGTATAGGCGCCGTAAGCCAAGCTGCCCCGCGCCAGCTCCAACGTCGGATACTGCCGCCCGTCGCGGGCCGCCAGCACCATTTTCAGGCAGGCCATGCCGCAGACGTGGCTGGCCCAGCGCGCGTACTCATCCACGTCGCGCGCGCCCGAGCCGCGCCAGGCCGGGTCATCGGCCAGGGCCAGCGTGCCCTGGATGATTTCGCTGGCCCGATGCGCCGACTCCCACTGGCAAAAATACGGCACGGCGGATCGGGAGGCTGGCGTCGCGTTCATGCAGGACTCCTGGATTCTGGAGGTCAAAGGGAGCCGCTATCTTGCCCGCGCGGCATGCGCGTGGCAACGGGCCGGCGTTTGCTTCACAATGCTCCTATCCGTGCTCACAGGAGACCCGCATGTCCAGCCCTGCCACGTCCAACCCGCCCGCCATCCGCCGCGTCGCCATCGTCGGCGCCGGCACCATAGGCGCCAGTTGGGCTGCGTTGTTCCTCGCCCGTGGCCTTGAGGTCGTCGTCAGCGATCCCGCCGCCGACGCCGAAACGCTGACGCGCGCCCGCGTACAGGCAGCATGGCCCGTGCTGGCGGAACTTGGACACGTGCTGCCCGGCGCCTCCGCTGATGCGCTGCGCTTCGAGCCTGACCTGGAGGCCGCGCTGGCCGGCGCGGACTTCGTGCAGGAAAACGCGCCCGAGCGCGAAGACTTCAAGACTGCCCTCTTTGCGCGCATGGACGCCGTGCTGCCGCCGCAGGTCATCGTCGCGTCCAGCTCCTCCGGCCTCATCATGAGCCGCCTGCAATCGCAGTGCCGCCATGCCTCGCGCTTCGTCATCGGGCATCCGTTCAATCCGCCGCACCTGATTCCGCTGGTCGAAGTGGTCGGCGGCGAACAAACCTCGGCCGACACCATCGATCGTTGCATCGCCTTCTACCGCAGCCTGGGCAAGTACCCCATCCGCTTGAACAAGGAAGTCCCCGGCCACATCGCCAACCGGCTGCAGGCTGCGCTATGGCGCGAAGCCATACACCTGGCGGCCGAAAACGTCGCCAGCGTGGCCGACATCGACGCCGCCGTGTCGCAAGGCCCGGGCCTGCGCTGGGCGCTGTTCGGCCCGCACATGACCTTCAACCTGGGCGGCGGCGCGGGCGGGCTGGCCAATTTCATGGACCACTTGCTGGGCCCAGTCCAGACCTGGTGGGACGATCTCGGCGCGCCGGAAGTCACCCCCGAACTGCAACAGCGCCTGATCGCGGGCGTCAACGCCGAAGCAGGCGAGCGCAGCATCGCCGACCTGGTCCAGGAGCGCGATGCGCAACTCACCGCACTGCTGAAAGCACTGCAGCGCTGAAACGGCGGCGGCCCGCAGCGGGCTGGAATGCGCCATATCCCTCAATACCGGCCGGCCACTGCGCCTGCCCTCTGCCATAGCAGGATTGCTCCATATGATTTCCGTAACACATGACAGCGCCCTTTCCCGCTACACCGCCACCGTCGATGGCGTCCTGTGCGTGCTCGACTACCAGTTGCAAGGCAGCACCATGGCAATCACGCACACCGGCGTGCCCAGCCAGGTGGGCGGACGCGGCATCGCCGCTGCGCTGACCAAATATGCGCTGGACGACGCCCGCGCCCGGGGTTGGAAAGTGCGGCCCTTGTGCTCCTACGCCGACGCCTACATTCGCCGCCACCCTGAGTACAGCGATCTGCTGGCCTGAACCCTGTCGGCATTTCGCACCGTGACCAAGCAATCCAAGCTCCCTTCCACAGCCTGTCCCTGCGGCGGTCCCAAGCCCTATTCCGAATGCTGCGAGCGCTGGCACGAAGGCCCGCAAGCCATGCAAGCGCCCACCGCCGAGGCGCTGATGCGCTCGCGCTACAGCGCCTTCGTGCTGGACAAGCTGCCCTATCTGTTGGCGACCTGGCACCCCAGCACCCGTCCCAGCGCGCTCGAGCCCAATCCGCCCGGCCTGAAATGGCTGGGTCTGGCGATCAAGCAGACACGCAGCCAAGACCCCGAGCACGCCACGGTGGAATTCGTCGCCCGCAGCCGCCAGGCCGGCCGCGCCCACCGCCTGCACGAACTCAGCCGCTTCGTGCGCGAAGACGGCCAGTGGTTCTATGTGGATGGCGACCTGTACTGATCCTGGTCCGGCAGTTCCGCACCAGGCCTAACAAACCCAGACATCAGAAAAGGCAGACATGAACCAGGATCCTCGCCACGCCGAAGCGCTATTTCACGCAGAACCTGTCGCGGCACTGCGCGCCGACCTTGCGCTCGCATTACGGGCCGCAGCCGCGCATGGTCTGGGCGAAGGCGTCTGCAATCACTTCAGCGTGGCCCTGCCCGGCGACTCGGAGCATTTCCTCCTCAATCCCCGCGGATTGATGTGGCATGAGGTGCAAGCGGACGACATCGTGCTGATCGATGCCCAAGGCAACAAGCTCGCCGGCCGGCATGCAGTCGAGCCCACGGCCATGTTCATCCATGCCGCCATCCACCGCATCGCCGGCAAGGCCTGTGTGCTGCACACGCACATGCCCTACGCCACGGCCTTGACCCTTACCTCGGATCGCGCGCTCGACACCACGCTGTCGCAAAACGCCATGCGCTTTCACGGCCGCCTGGCAATCGACCAACACTACAACGGCCTGGCGCTGGACGTCAGCGAAGGCGAACGCATCGCCCATGCGATGCAGGGCGCAGACGTGGTCTTCCTCGGCAACCATGGCGTCGTAGTCTGCGGGGAAAGACTGGACTATGCCTATGACGATCTGTTCTTCCTGGAGCGCGCCTGTACCGCCCAGGTGCTTGCGCAATCAACGGGACGCCCGCTGCTGCCGGTCAACCCTGACCTGGCGGCCAAGGTGGCCGCACAGGTCCAAGGCGAACGCCTGCAATCCGAACTGTTCTTCGCCGCTTTGCGACGCCAACTGCCTTAGCCGCTCTTGAGCGGCTTTACCGCTTTGGCTCAAAAGCTTTTACCTGAGCGCCGCAAAAACAAAACCCCTCGCAGGATATTCCTGCGAGGGGTTTTTCATTGGAATTGCGGCTGGTGGTATCGCACGAAAGATCCCGAGCGCAATACATTCGGTCGCCACAAAGACAAAACCCCACAGGGGTTACCTGTGGGGTTCTGCGGAATAAAAGCTTGACGATGACCTACTTTCACAGACGTCCGTCCACTATCATCGGCGCAAAGTCGTTTCACTGTCCTGTTCGGGATGGGAAGGAGT
>NZ_QWFB01000073.1:0-48366 GCF_003576205.1 Achromobacter sp. K91
AGATGTGTATAAGAGACAGGACGTCGTGGATGTTGACGATGACGGGAATGCCCGTGGCGCTGCCCTGTTCGGACAGCAGTTCCATGATCTCGACGGAGGTCTTGGGGTCGAGCGAGGACGTGGGCTCGTCGGCCAGCAGCAGCTGCGGGCGCTGCATCAGCGCGCGGGCAATGCCCACGCGCTGGCGCTGGCCACCCGACAGCGCATCGGCGCGCTGGTCGGCGAAACCCGCCAGGCCCACGGTGTCCAGCAGCTTGTAGGCGTGCTGGATGTCCTCGGGCTCGAAGCGGCGCATCCAGGCCTTCACGGCGGAGGTGTAGCCCAACCGTCCGGTCAGGAGGTTTTCCATGACCGTCAGGCGTTCGACCAGGTTGTATTCCTGGAACACCATGCCGATGCGGCGGCGTGCGCGGCGCAGCGACGCGCCGCGCACGCGGGCCAGGTCCACGGACCCGTCCTTCGACTGCAGCACGATCTCGCCCTTGGTGGGTTCGATCAGCCGGTTGATGCAACGCAGTAGCGTGCTTTTACCGGTGCCCGAGGGGCCGATGATGGCTGTAAGCCCCTGTCCCGCGATCTGCAGGTCGATGCCGTTGAGTACCGGCCGGCCGGCCCGGTATTCCTTCACCAGGCCGGAAATGCGTAGCGACGTCGTCATACGGAATTACTTCTTGCTCTTGGCGGATTCGCGGTCGTAGGCAGCGCGGTTGAAACTTTCGCCGCCGGATTCGGCGACCTGGCGCACGATGGCCCAGTCCTTCTCGTAGGTCACCGGGTAGAAGCGGTCGGCGCCGTCGAAGGCCTTGGACATTTCCGCGGGGAAGCGGTAGTCGTAGAAGCACTTGAGCATCTGGTCGCGGAACTTGGGCTCCAGGTCATGCGCGTAGGCGAACGACGAGGTCGGGAATTTCTCGCTCTTGTAGATCACGCGGAAGTCGGCTTCCTTGACCTGGCCGCGCTCGACCATGCGCTTGAACACGTCCGAGGCCACGGCAGCGGCGTCGTAGTCGCCGGAGTTCACGCCCATGACGGACTGGTCGTGCTTGCCGGAGAAGATGACCTTGTAGTCCTTGTCGGGAGTCAGGCCTTCCTTGGGGAACAGCGCGACAGGCGCCATGTGGCCCGAGTTCGACGAGGGGGCAGTGTGCGCGAGCTTCTTGCCCTTCAGGTCGGTCAGCTTCTGGTAGGGGCTGTCCTTCTTGACGATGACGATCAGGTTGTAGCCCTGGAAGCCGTCGGCATAGCCCTTGACCGCGAACGGCACGGCGCCCGCGATGTTCACGGCGAAGGCGGTGGGGCCGGTCGAGAAGCCGCCCACGTGCAGGCGGCCCGAGCGCATGGCCTCGATTTCCGCGGCATTGCTCTGCACCTGATAGAACACCACGCGCTTGCCCGTGCATTCGGACAGGTGCTTGGTGAAGGGCTTGAAGATGTCTTCGTAGACCGCCGGGTCTTCCACCGGGGTGTAGGTGAACACCAGGGTGGACGGGGTCTTCAGCTTGGCCGGATCGGTGGGCGTGTCGGCCACCAGGTCCTTGTTGGCGTCGCAGTACATCTGGTCCAGGTCGCCGCGGTTGGTGCAGGCGTCGGCGGCTTGCGCGGCGGACGTGCCCAGGGCGAAGGCGGCCAGCGTGGCCGCTTGAAGCAGGCGCAGAGCTTGCATCTTGTGTCTCCTCTTTCTTTGTTTGTGTGACGTGTCACTTAATTCAACCTGAATTCAAACATGGAAGAGGAGGGGACGCACTCGGGAAAGTCCCTGTGTTTCTTTTCGGCTTTTGTTCGCTTTGTTCGATTTATGTTCGTTTTTGCGCGAAATTCGCCGTTTGGCTCAGCTCCGGTAACCGAGCTTGCGCGAGATTTCCTGCGCGCAGGCCAGCAGCGGCCGGGCGATGGCGCCGTCCCAGGCCACATCGAACAGTCCCGTGGGGCCCAGGCTGGTCAGGGCCAGGGCGATATTGCCGGTGTTGTCGAAGACCGGCACCGACAGCGCGTCCACGCCTGGCAGCGGGTTGCCCAGGGCGCGCGCCATGCCGTGCACGCGGATGTCGGCCAGTTGCGCCTCGATGTTGGCGCGGGACGCCTTGCGCGGCGGCGGCATGCTGGCGATGACGGCCGTGTCGCCTTCCTCGCGCGCGATGTAGTGCTCGCTGACCTTGGGCGGCAGCCAGGCCGCGAACACCAGGCCAGTGGCCGTGTGCAGCATGGACATCACCGTGCCCTTGCGCATGTTCACGTGGACCGGGTAGCTGGCTTCGGTCATGTGGATCATGGTGGGGCCGTGCGAACCGAGCACGGCAATGCCCAGCGTGTGGCCGATTTCCGATTGCAGCTTGGCGATTTCCGGCATGGCGACGCGCACGGGGTCCAGGCGCTGCAGGCTGACCAGGCCCATCTGCAGAGCGAAGGGGCCCAGTTCGTACTGGCCGGTGATGGCGTCCTGCTGCACCAGGCCGACGCGGATGAAGCTGACCAGGTAGGGGTGCGCCTTGGCCGAGGTCATGCCGGCGCCCGCGGCCAGGTCGCGCAGGGTCAGGGGCTTGCCGGCGTCGACCAGGGCGGCCAGCAGCGGCACGCCCACCTCGATCGACTGGATGCTGCGGCGGCCGTCGTTGGCGGCCGGAGAGGAAGCGGAAGGGGATGTCGCCACGGTATGCGGACCTCAGGCCGGCTGTGCTTGGGGGGACCGCGCGGCCAGCAGCCGGTCGGCCATTTCCACGAAGCCCGCGCCGCCATGGTAGGCGGCGACGAAGGCGGGGCGGTGCGTCAGGCGGTGCAGCTGGGCCTGGATGTTGGCCACGCCGACCGAAATCGGGAAGTAGGCGAACATGGGTTCGTCGTTGGGCGAGTCGCCGATGAACAGGGTGCTGTCCAGGGCGCCGGCCACGTCCGCGCCGAACTCGCGCTGGAACATGGTGCGCGTCATGGTGAGTTTGTCGTAGTCGCCGAACCAGCCGTTGACGTGGATGGAACTGACCTTGGCCTGGGCGCCGGCTTCCTCGAAGATCTGGACAATCCGGGTGATCGCTGTATCGGGCAGGGCGGGCACGTCCTCGCAGAAATCGATGGCCAGGTCGGCCACGCGGTAGTCCTGGTCGCTGGCCACGGCGGCGCCGGGCACTTCGGCCAGGACGCGGTCGCGGATGGCGTCCAGCTTCCGGCGGCTGGCCTGGCGCGAGGCGGCGTCGGTCCAGTAGTGGGTGGTCATGCGGCGGGCCTGGCGGTCATAGGCGTAATAGAAGGCGCCGTTTTCGCCGACCACGGCGCGCACCGGCCACATGCGGGCGATGTGGTCGCACCAGCCGGCGGGGCGGCCGGTAATGGGCACGACCTGGATGCCGGCCTGTTCCAGGCGCTCCAGCGCCGCATAGGCGTCCGCCGGCAGGCGGCCCTCGGTGGTCAGCGTGTCGTCGATGTCGGTCAGCACGACGCGGACGGCCGCCGCGACGGTCAAAGGCATGGCCGCAAGGGCTTGCATGTGGGGTTTCCTTGGCTCGGTTTTTTAGGGGTGGTCTCCGGGCGAAAGTTTACCGGACACCCCCGGCCGGCGGGGCTGGCAGGGCCGGATAGGGGTTCCGCCTCCAGGGGCGGTAAAATCCGGGCTTTCCCGCCTGGTTTACGTGCCCGCCATGTCCGTCCAGTTGTCCCCTTTGCCCGGCTCCGAGCCGGAATCCTTCGGCATCGCCTCTGTTGCCGAAATCATCGCCGAGCTGCGCGCCGGCCGCATCGTCATCCTGGTTGACGAAGAAGACCGTGAAAACGAGGGCGACCTGGTCATGGCCGCCGAATTCGTCACGCCCGAAGCCATCAACTTCATGGTGACGCACGGCCGCGGCCTGGTGTGCCTGACCTTGACCGAAGAGCGCTGCCGCCAACTGGACCTGCCCCTGATGGCGGCCCGCAACGGCACGCGCTACGGCACCAACTTCACCCAGTCGATCGAGGCCGCCGAAGGCGTCGAGACCGGCATTTCGGCCGCCGACCGCGCCCGCACCATCCAGGTGGCGGTGGCGCGCGACGCCAAGCCCGCGGACCTGGTCCAGCCCGGCCACATCTTCCCGGTGCGCGCCGTGCCCGGTGGCGTGCTGGTCCGTGCCGGCCACACCGAGGCGGGCTGCGACCTGACCGCCATGGCCGGCCTGACGCCCGCCGCCGTGATCTGTGAAATCCTCAAGCCGGACGGCACCATGGCCCGCCTGCCGGACCTGGTGCAGTTCGCCCGCGAACACGGCCTGAAGATCGGCACCATCGCCGACCTGATCCAGTACCGTAGCGAACACGAATCCATCGTCAAGCGCGTGGGCAAGCGCACCATGCAGACCGCCTGGGGCGAATTCGAGGCCGTGGCCTATGAAGACGCCGCCACCGGCTCCGCCCATTTGGCGCTGGTGCATGGTAACGTGACTCCCGACGCCGAGACGCTGGTGCGCGTGCACGAGCCGGCCTCCGTGCTGGACGTGCTGGACACCGGCGCCAGCCCGCACAGCTGGGGCGTGGCGCAGGCCTTGCAGGCCATCGCGGCCTCGCCCGCCGGCGTGCTGGTGCTGATGAACTGCCAGTCGTCCACGGAACACCTGTTTGGCCAGATCGCCGGTTGGAACGACTCCAAGGCCCAGGCCAACCCCGGCAACGCCGACCGCTACGGCCTGCGTACCTACGGGATTGGCGCCCAGATTCTGCGTGACCTGAACGTGGGCCAGATGAAGCTGCTGGCCCGGCCGCGCAAGATGCCCAGCATGGCGGGCTTCTCGCTCACCATTACGGGTTACGATTGCGACCCTCCGAATACTCCCGCAACACACTGAAGGCCGACCTATGAACCCTTACATCCTTACCCCCGACCTGAACGGCGAAGGGCTGCACATCGGCATCGTACGCGCCCGCTTCAATGAAGAAATCGGCCAGGCCGAACTCGAAGCGTGCCTGAAGGAACTGGCCGAACTGGGCGTGGACGAGCGCGACGTGATGGTCGCCACCGTTCCCGGCGCCCTGGAACTGGGCGTGGCCCTGTCCCATATGGCCGAAACGTTTGAATTCGACGCCCTGATCGCGCTGGGCGCGGTCATCCGCGGCGAGACCTATCACTTTGAAGTGGTCAGCAATGAAATGGCCACTGCAATCACCCGTATTTCCCTGGAAACCGGCATCCCCGTCGCCAACGGCGTGCTGACCGTCGACACCGACGAGCAGGCGCAGGCGCGCGCGGCCGGCAAGGGCCGCGATTGCGCCCAGGTGGCCGTTGAAATGGCCAACCTGGTGGCGGCCCTGGAACCCGAGGAAGAAGACGAAGACGACGAAGACGAGGACGAAGATTTTGACGACGAAGAAGACGACGACCAGCGCTGATAGCGCGGCGCAGGCCCGCGCCAACGCGCGCAGCGCGCGCCGCCGCGCACGCGAATTCGCCCTGCAGGGCGTGTACGCGTGGCTGCTGCGCGGCGGCGAAGGCACGCAGGACGCCGGCGAGATCGACGCCCATCTGCGCGACACCGAGGATTTTTCCGAGGCCGACGCGCAGTGGTTCAAGACCTTGCTGCATGGCGTGCTGCGCGAAGCGCCCGCGCTGCGTGAGCGTTTCACGCCCTACGTCGACCGTCCGCTGGCCGAACTGTCGCCTGTCGAGCATGGCATCCTGCTGATCGGCAGCTTCGAACTGATTCATCACGTCGAAGTGCCGTACAAGGTCGCCATCAATGAAGCCGTCGAACTGGCCAAGTCGTTCGGCGGCACCGACGGCTTCAAGTTCGTCAACGGCGTGCTCGACAAGCTGGCGGCCGACGTCCGCGCCCACGAAGTCAACAAGAGGTAGCTTCCTCTCCCCCCCGAAGCGCTGCGCGCTTCCCCCCCAGGGGGGCGCCGCTGCGGACCGGCAGAGCCGGATCCGCGCGGCCCGGATTTGGGGGGCACCTGTTTCTTGCCGCGTGAGGAGTGGGTTGGGGTTTCTTCCTGGTTGTGCGGGGTGCCGCATGATTTGTGGGGGCGGCAAGCCCCCGTAGGTTTCAATGCCGGCCTGCCGTGCCGGACTGCGGAGTTGCCTTGGCGTCCGAATTTGATCTGATCGCGCGCTATTTCACCCGCGCGGCCCCTGCCGGCCTGCTGGGCGTGGGCGATGATTGCGCCCTGTTCCCGGTCCCGCCCGGCGAACAGGTGGCCACCAGCACGGACCTGCTGCTGGAAGGCCGCCATTTCTTTCCCGATGTGGATCCGCAAGCGCTGGGGCATAAGGCCCTGGCGGTGAACCTTTCCGACCTTGCTGCAATGGGCGCACGCCCCATCGGCTGCGTGCTGGGCCTGGCCTTGCCGCGGCTGGACGAGCCCTGGCTTGCGGCTTTTGCCGCAGGCTTCCATGCGCTGGCTGCGGCTCACGGTTGCCCGCTGATCGGCGGCGATACGACGCGCAGCGCGCATGACCTTGCCATCAGCGTCACTGTGTTCGGCGCCGTGCCGGCCGGGCAGGCCTTGCGCCGCGATGGCGCCCGGGCTGGCGACGACATTTGGGTGTCCGGCGAGCTGGGGGCGGCCGACGTGGCCTACCGCCTGCTGGACGGGCAATACCCCTCTGACGCGGCGCTGCTGGCGGCGACGCGCGGCGCGCTGGAATGGCCTGAGCCTCAGGTCGCGCTGGGCCTGGCCTTGCGCGGCATCGCCCATGCCGCCATCGACATTTCCGACGGACTGCTGCAGGACCTGGGTCATATCCTGGCTGCCAGCAGCGTGGGTGCCATGTTGCATTACGCCGCGATGCCTGTGTCGCCCGCCCTGGCTGGCTTGCAAGAAGCGCCGCTGCGCCGCGCGGTGCTGGGCGGCGGCGACGTCTACCAGCTATGCTTCACCGCGCCCGCCTCCCGGCGCGAGGCCGTGCTTGCGGCGGCGGCTGCGGCCGGCGCGCGCGTGACCCGCGTGGGGCAGATCCAGGCGCAGCCGGGCCTGTCCGTGCTGGACGGCCAGGGCCAGCCTCTCGCCGAGCTGCCGGCCGGTTTCGATCACTTTCCCGCGGCCTGATCCGCCGCGTCCCAACCCGCATACCCATGCCGTCGACCGACAACCGTCCCACCTCCATGCGCGACCGAGCCCGGACCGCATACCCGCCGCTGTCCTGGGTCTGCCGCGATCCGGGCCGGCTCATCGCCTTTGGCTTTGGCAGCGGCCTGATCCGGCCGGCCTCCGGTACCTGGGGCACGCTGCTGGCCTGGGCGATCTGGGTCGCCGCCGCGCCCGCAGCCTCGGATTGGGCGATCGGTGCATTCCTGGCGCTGGCTTTTTTGTATGGCTGCTGGGCCTGCCATCGCGTCGGGCGTGAACTCCAGCAGTCGGATCATGTCGGAATGGTCTGGGACGAGATGGTGGCGTTCTGGCTGGTGCTCTGGCTGACGCCCGCGGGCTGGTTGCCGCAGGCGCTGGCGTTCGTGCTGTTCCGCACGTTCGACATCGTCAAGCCGCCTCCCATCAAGTTCTTTGACGCCCATATCAAAGGCGGTTTCGGCGTGATGTGGGACGATATCGTGGCGGCCGGATACGCCCTGCTGGTCATGGCGCTGGTCGTGCGCACAGGAGTCTTGGGATGAGCGGACAACAAGAAAGCACCCGGCCCAATCTGTCGGCCGAACAACTGGCGCAAGCCACTTCGCTGGCGCTGGTTGAACGGCTGGGCGAAACGCTGCGGCGCAAGGGCTGGATGCTGGGCACGGCCGAATCCTGCACCGGAGGCCTCCTGGCCGGCGCGATGACGGCGGTGGCCGGTTCCAGCGACTGGTTCGAGCGCGGCTTCGTGACCTACAGCAACGAGGCCAAGGTTGCTGAACTGGACGTATCGCCCGACGCCTTGCACCACTTCGGCGCCGTCAGTGAACCGGTGGCGCTGGAGATGGCCAACGGCGTGCTGCTGGCGTCTCCCGCCGCGCATGTGGCGGTGTCCACGACCGGCATCGCCGGGCCGGGCGGCGCGACGCCGGGCAAGCCGGTGGGCATGGTGTGCTTCGGCTTTGCGCAGCGTTCGGGCGAAGGCATCAGCAGTCGCGCCGTCACGCACGTGTTCCCCGGCGACCGTGCGCAGGTGCGCCAGGCGGCGGTGGACTACGCGCTGCGCGGGTTGCTGGAATTGTTGGGCGCGCCGGTCAACCGGCGCTGAGAAACGGATTGCGCGGCAGGGGGCTGCCGGCCCCCATGCCCCGGATCAGCGCACTGCGTTGATCGCGTCGCGCAGGCCCTTGGCCGCCGTGCCGGCGGCCTCGCGCCAGTCGTCGCCGCCGCTGGCGTAGATGATGGCGCGGGACGAGTTGATCATCATGCCGCTGCGGGCCGCGTTGGCGCCGGCGTTCACGGTGGCGGTGATGTCGCCGCCCTGGGCGCCGATACCTGGCACCAGCAGGGGCACCGCGTCGCCGATGCGTGCGCGCACCGCGGCCAGCTCATTCGGGAAGGTCGCGCCCACCACCAGGCCGCACTGGCCATTGGCGTTCCACTTGTCGGCGACCAGGCCCGCGACGTGCAGGTACAGCGGCTCGCCATTGTCCATCTTCAGGAATTGCAGGTCCGAACCGCCGGGGTTGGAGGTGCGGCACAGCACGATCACGCCGCGGTCGCGCCACGCAAGATAGGGCTCGACCGAGTCCAGGCCCATGTAGGGGCTGACCGTCAGCGCGTGCGCCTGGTAGCGTTCGTAGGCTTCGCGGGCGTAGTTCTCGGCGGTGGAGCCGATGTCGCCGCGCTTGGCGTCCAGCACGATGGGCAGGTCAGGGTGTTTTTCGCGGATGTGCTGGCACAGCGCTTCCAGCTGGTCTTCGGCGCGATGGGCGGCGAAGTAGGCGATCTGCGGCTTGAAGCTGCAGGCATAGGGCGCGGTGGCGTCCACGATGTCGCGGCAGAACTGGAAGATGGCTTCGGGCTTGTCCTGCAGTTCGCGGGGGAAGCGCTGCGGGTCGGGATCCAGTCCGACTTGCAGGAGCGAGTTGCTGGTGGTCCAGGCGTGTTCGAGTTTTTGCAGGAAATTCATGGGAGTTCAGTGCAGTTTGACCCGCGGGCGCGTGCGCCGCATGAGCAGGCGGGCCAGGGCAAGGGAGGCGGTACGCGAGATGCCGAGCACCGCTTTGTGGTGCATCAGGTGCAGGCTCATGTACATCAGGCGTGCCAGTGTACCGCTTACGAACAGTCCCCGTCCGGCCAGCTTGCCCATCAGGCTGCCGACGCCGGCGTCCTGGCCCAGCGACACCAGCGAGCCGTGGTCCTCGTAGACATAGGGCGTGGTGGGCTCGGGCGTATGGCGCAGGCGCGCGGTGAGTTTCTTGGCCAGATAGTCGGCCTGCTGGTGCGCGGCTTGCGCGCGGGCCGGCACGCTGCGGCCGTCGCGCCACGGCGCGGCGCAGCAGTCGCCCAGCGCCAGGATGTGCGGATCGGCGGTTTCCAGCCGTTCGTTCACCTCCACCTGGCCCACCCTGTTCAGCGGCAGGTCCAGGCCGGCCAGCAGGGCCGGGCCCTGGATGCCTGCCGCCCACATGCAGAGCTGGGCCGGGAACTCGCGGCCGTCGGCCGTCTTGACGCTGTCGGCGGTGACTTCCGAGACCCGGCAGGACGCTTCCACCCGGATGCCCAGTTCCGTCAGGCGGTTGGTGGCCGCGACCGAGATCTTCTCGGGTAGGGCCGACAGGATGCGCGGGGCGCCTTCCACCAGGGTGATGGCCAGATCGCGTTCGGCGCGGAAATTCGGCAGGCCGTAGGCGCTGACCACGTGGCTGGCCTCGACCAGCTCCACGGCCAGCTCGACGCCGGTGGCCCCGCCGCCCACGATCACCAGATCCAGGCGGGCCGAGGGATTGCGCACCTTGGCCTGATCCACCAGGGCCATGGCCTTGAGCATGGTCAGGCGGAACTGCTCCGCGTTTTCGGTGGAATCCAGCGTGACCGCATGTTCGGCCGCGCCGGGTGTATTGAAGAAGTTGGACGTGCTGCCCAGAGCCAGGACCAGCGTGTCGTAGGCGAGCTCGCGGCGTGGCAGGACTTCCTGGCCTTGCGCGTCGTTCACCGCGTCCACGGTGATGCGGCGCTGCTCGCGGTCGATGTGTTCCAGGCGGCCCTGCGCGAACGAAAACCCGTTCATGTGGGCCAGCATCAGGTAGGACAGGCCTTCCTGGTGGATGTCCAGTGTGCCGGCGGCCGCTTCGTGCAGCGAGGGCTTCCAGATATGGAAGGGGCGGCTGTCGACCAGCGTGATGTGCTGCCGGCCATGCACGCGGCCCAGCTTGGCCGCCAATTCCAGGCCGCCGGCGCCGCCGCCGACGATGACAATGCGCTCAGAGGAGTCGGGCGTCGATCTAGGCATCATGGCCTCCAGTATAAATAGCGGCGCATCTCCCGGGAGATGACTAGCGGTGTCAATGCATGACGAAACGGCTGATGGCCACGCCTACCCAGACTGTCCCGGCGAAGATCAGCAGCAGCATCACGGCGGCGCTGCCCAGGTCCTTGGCCCGCCCCAGGAGCGGGTGCGATTCGACGGAAAGCGCGTCGGCCAGCGCCTCGATGGCGGAATTCAGCAGCTCCGCCGCCAGCACCATGATGACCGTGCCCACCAGGAAAAACACTTCAACCGTCGTGCGGCCGAGGAAGAACGCGGCCGGGATCATCAGGACGGCCAGCGCCAGCTCCTGGCGGAACGCCGCCTCGTATTTGATCGCGGCCTGCAGACCCTGCAGGGAGTAGCGCAGCGCATTCAGGATGCGGCGCAGGCCCCCGGTGCTTTTGTAGGGCGAATGATGCGGATTCTGTGACATGGGTGCGGAAAATGGGCTGGGTGTGGCGGCTTTTTAACAGATATGCATTGCCCGCGAAGCCATCGCACGCATCTTTGGGCAAACCCTAATTGTGACGTATCCGGCGCGGGCGCAAGATTTGGTCAATTGGTAAGGCCACTTTACCTTTTGGCCTGAATTTTCGACTGACGCCACCGTAGTCCATGCCCATTCAGACCATCGAACCCCGCCGCCTGTATCGCCAGATCGCCGACCAGCTGCGCCTGCTGATCGAGTCGGGCGAGTTCCCCGCCGGCGCGCGTCTGCCGCCCGAGCGCGATCTGGCGCTCAAGCTCGGCGTGTCCCGCCCTTCGGTGCGCGAGGCGCTGATCGCGCTGGAGGTCGAAGGCTGGGTGGAAGTCCGCATGGGTTCGGGCGTCTATGTGCAAAGCCTGGCCGGCGGGCCGCGCGCCAGCCTGACGGCAGAGAGCCCGCTGGAAACCATACGCGCCCGCCAGGTGATCGAAGGCGAGCTGGCCGCGCAGGCCGCGTTGCGCAATACGCCCGCGCTGGTGGATGGCCTGGCCGAAGCCGTCGGCACCATGGAAGACGAGGCGCTGGCCGGCAACGTGCCGATCCGCGGAGACCGGCTGTTCCATCTGCGCGTGGCCGAGATGGCGAACAACGCCGTGCTGGTGCGCGTGGTGAGCGAACTGTTCGACGAGCGCCACAATCCGCTGTCCGTGAAGCTGGGCGACTACTTCGAGAATCCTTCCAGCTGGGCGGCCGCCATCGCCGAGCACCGCAAGGTGATCGACGCCATCCGCGCCGGCGACGACCGCGGCGCGCGCGCCGCCATGCACCACCATCTGGCCTGCTCGCACGACCGTCTTACCGCAAGCTGGCCCGGCGCGGACGCGTCCGGTCAGCTCTTGGATAGCCGGGAGCAGACGGAATCATGAGCATCGCACGCAGATGCCCGATGTTCGGAACGCCAAGGAGCAAGTCGCCATGACGCTGGCCTGTCGCATCCACGGGGCGCGCGACTTGCGCCTGGAACCGGACGAAGTCGCGCCGCTGGCGCCGCACGAGGTGGAGCTGAGGCTGGGCGCCGCGGGCATCTGCGGATCCGACCTGCACTATTTCCTGCATGGCCGCGTGGGGGCCTTCGTCATCCGCGAACCCCTCATCCCCGGTCATGAGGCGTCGGGCGTCGTGCTGCGCACGGGCGATGCCGTGCGGTCGGTGGCGCCGGGCATGAAGGTCGCCATCAATCCTTCCCATCCTTGCGGCGGCTGCGATTACTGCCGCGCCGGCCGCGACAATCTTTGCCGCAACATGCGCTTTCTCGGCAGCGCCAGCATCTATCCGCACGTGCAAGGCATGTTCCGCGAGCGCTTCGTCATGGGCGAACGCCAACTCACGCCGGTGCCGGAAGCAGACGTTACGCTGGGCGAGATCGCCTGTGCCGAGCCGCTGTCCATCGGCCTGCATGGCGTCAACCGGGCGGGTCCCATGATGGGCAAGCGCGTGCTGGTGACGGGCGGCGGCACCATAGGTTGCATGACCGTGCTCGCCGCCAGGCTGGCGGGCGCGGCCCACGTGACCGTGGCGGACGTGGCCGACCGGCCGCTGGACATGGCGCGCCAGGTCGGCGCCGACCTGGCCGTGCGCAGCGACCAGCTCGCGCCCGCCGATCTGACCGATATCGCCGACATCAGCATCGAGGCCGCCGGCAGCCCTGCGGCGCTGGCGACCTGCCTCACGGCGACGCGGCGCGGCGGCCGCATCGTGCAAGTGGGAACGTTGCCCGCCGAGGGCATCGCGTTTCCGGCCAACAACATCATGGCGCGGGAGCTCGACTACGTCGGCGCGTTCCGCGCGGGCGTGGAGTTCGATTGGGCCGTGTCCTACCTGCGTACGCGCAAGGTGGACGTGCGGCCCCTGATGAGCGCGCAGTTGCCGTTGTCGCAGGCGTTCGAGGCCTTCGAGCTGGCGGCGGATCGCAGTCGCAGTACCAAGGTGCAACTTGTAGTTGAAGCGTGACCCCGCTGGCGGCTCACCATGGGCCGCCACGCCGGGCATTCAAAAAACAACGAGGAGACGACATGAACCTAGGCAACGCCGTCAAGGCGCTGGTTGCCGCCCTGGCGCTCGCCGCCAGCGGCAGCGTAGTGGCGCAAACCAAGCTCAAGTGGGCCCACGTGTACGAAACATCCGAACCCTTCCATACCGCCTCCGTCTGGGCGGCGCAGGAAATCGGCAAGCGCACCAACGGCCGTTACCAGATCGACGTATACCCGGCCTCGCAGCTGGGCAAGGAAAACGACATCAACCAGGGCCTGACCCTCGGTACGGTGGACATGATCATCTCCGGCTCCAGCTTCGCGGCCAAGAGCTTTCCCCGTATCGGCGTCACCTACTACCCCTACATCTTCCGCAATCCAGAGCACCTGATCGCCTACACCAAGAGCGATATCTACAAGGAACTCACGCGCGGCTACGACGAGAAAAGCGGCAACCACATCGTCGCCACCACCTACTACGGCACGCGCCAGACCACGTCCAACCGACCATTCACCAAGTGTTCCGAAATGAAGGGCCTGAAGATCCGCGTGCCTGACGTGGCCGCCTATCTGGCCATGCCGCGCGCCTGCGGGGCCAACACCGCGCCGATCGCCTTCGCCGAGGTCTACCTGGCTTTGCAGAACGGCACCGTTGAGGCGCAGGAGAACCCGCTCACCACCATCGAGGCCAAGAAGTTCTACGAAGTGCAGAAGAACATCATCCTCACCGGCCATATCGTCGATCACCTGAACACGGTGATCTCGGGCAAGCTGTGGAAGAGCCTGTCCGACGAAGACAAGAAGATCTTTGCCGAAGTGGCGCAGCAGGCGGCCGAGAAGGCTTCCGCCGAGGTCGCCGAAAGCGAGAAGAAGATGGTCGAGGTGTTTCGCAAGCGCGGCCTGAACGTGGCGGAGGTGAACGTCCAGGACTTCCGCGACACCGTGCTGGAGAAAGTGCCGTTCAAGCAGTACGGCTACGAAAAATCGGATTGGGAACGGATCCAGGCCGTGAAGTAAGCGCGCCCGGGGCCGCCCCGCGGCCCCGCATCGACCCGTCCGACTCCGCACAAGGGGAACGCCATGCATTCCGATGCCAAGGCCGCCGTGATGGCGGCCGCCAGCAACAACCCTGTCCATCCCGCGGGGCACCAGCCGCCCGCCACGGCGCAGGAGATCGTCCAGAGTTTCGAGGAAGCCGATCATCACGAGGTCAGCCTGGCGGGCTACCAGCCCGAGGACTGGATCTGCCTGGGTATTTTCTGGACCATGGCGCTGCTGGTCTTCCTGCAGTTCTTTTCGCGCTATGTGCTTAACGACTCCTACGCCTGGACCGAGGAACTGGCCGTCTATTGCCTGATCGGCGTGGTGTTCATCGGCTCGGCCATGTGCGTGCGCGCCTGCCGCCACATCCAGGTGGATTTCCTGTACCGCTACCTGCCGCGCCCCGTCGGCCGCACGCTGGCCACCATCATCGACCTGCTGCGCACGGCGTTCTTCGGTTATGCGGTGTGGCTCACTTACCGCTACATCGCGCTGGTGGGCGACGAGCCCATGACCACGCTGTTCTGGAACAAGGCCTATGTCTACTGGATGGCGTTGGCGGGATTCGTCCTGATGTTCCTGCGCTCGGTGCAGGTGTCGATCTGCAATTGGCGCCAGGGCTACTCCATCCTGGAAAACCCCGCGGCCTACGAGTCGCAGGACTAGCCGGGGCGGCCCCGGAATCCGACAACGACAACCGGAAGCGAGACATGGGCATACTGATCGGAACCTTTCTGCTGTTGATGATCTTCGGCCTGCCGGTGGCGGTGGCCATGGCAGGCGCATCGCTGCTGTTCGTGCTGATTTCGGGCAGCGTGCCCGACGTGGTGGTGGCGCAGCGCATGATCGCAGGGGTGGAGTCCTTCCCCCTGCTGGCCGTGCCGTTCTTCATCCTGGCCGGCAACCTGATGAACATCGCGGGCATCACCGGCCGCATCTATAACTTCGCGGTTGCGCTGGTGGGCTGGATGCGCGGCGGACTGGGGCAGGTGAACATCATCGGTTCGGTGGTGTTCGCCGGCATGTCGGGTACGGCCATTGCCGACGCCGCGGGCCTGGGCACCATCGAAATCAAGGCCATGAAGGATCACGGCTACGAAACCGAGTTCGCGGTGGGGGTGACGGCCGCCTCGGCCACGCTGGGTCCCATCATTCCGCCGTCGCTGCCCTTCGTCATCTACGGCATGATGGCCAACGTGTCGATCGGCTCGCTGTTCCTGGCCGGCCTGATTCCCGGCGCAGTCCTGACCGTGCTGATGATGCTGACCGTGGCCTATTACGCGCGCCGCAACAACTGGGGCGGCGACGTGTCCTTCGACTGGAAGCGCCTGGGCGCCGCCGGGCTGGAAGTCGGCATCGTGCTGGCGTTCCCGCTGGCGATCTGGCTCATGACCGAGGCCGGCATGTCGGCGAACCTGGCCGCAGGCATCGCCTTTGCCGTGTTGCTGGCGCTGGACTGGCGCTACAACTTTTCGGCGGTGATGGCGCTGATGGCGCCCGTCATCCTGATCGGCGGCATGACGCTGGGCTGGTTCACGCCCACGGAGGCCGCGGTGGCCGCGGTGATATGGGCGTTGTTCCTGGGACTGGTGCGCTATCGCTCCATGACCTTGCGGACCTTGGCCAAGGCGACTTTCGACACCATCGAGACCACGGCGTCGGTGCTGTTCATCGTCACAGCAGCCTCGGTGTTCGCCTGGTTGCTGACCACCACCCAGGCGGCCCAGGCGCTGACCGACGGCATACTCAGCGTGACCCAGAACAAATGGGTGTTCCTGCTGATGGCCAACGTCCTGATCCTGATCGTGGGCTGCTTCATCGACACTATCGCCGCCATCACCATCCTGGTGCCTATCCTGCTGCCCATCGTGCTCAAGCTCGGCATCGACCCGATCCATTTCGGCCTGATCATGACGCTGAACCTGATGATCGGCCTGCTGCATCCGCCCATGGGCATGGTGCTGTTCGTGCTGGCGCGCGTGTCCAAGCTGTCGGTGGAACGGACCACGGTCGCGATCCTGCCGTGGCTGGTGCCGCTGTTCCTGGCGTTGATCGCCATTACCTATATCCCCCAGATCACTCTCTGGCTGCCCGGCGTCATGGGCATGGCCAAGTAAAAAGGAAGACGTCATGACAGGAAGGCTGCAAGGCAAGACCGCCATCGTCACCGCTGCCGGTCAAGGCATAGGCCGCGCCGTGGCCGAGGCCTACGTCCGCGAAGGCGCCGACGTGCTGGCGCTGGACATCAACGGCGGGGCGCTGGAGACGCTGGCGGGATGCCGGCGCCGCACGCTGGACGTGACCGACGCAGCCGCCATCGGCGCGCTGGTCGCCGAGGCGGGGCCGGTGGACGCGCTGTTCAACGGCGCCGGTTTCGTGCATGCCGGAACCATCCTGGACTGCGATGAAAAAGCCTGGGACTTCTCGTTCGAACTGAATGTGAAATCCATGTACCGCATGATCCGCGCCTGCCTGCCCGGCATGCTGGCGCGGGGCGGCGGCTCCATCGTCAACATGGCCTCGGTGGCGTCCAGCATCAAGGGCGCGCCCAACCGCTGCGTCTACGGCGCCACCAAGGCGGCGGTGATCGGGCTGACCAAGTCCGTGGCCGCGGACTACGTGGGGCAGGGCATACGCTGCAACGCCATCTGCCCGGGCACGGTGGAATCGCCTTCGCTGCGCCAGCGCATCGAGGCGCAGGCCAGCGCCGGCGGGCAGACGCTGGCCGCGGTGGAGGCCGCCTTCGTCGCCCGCCAGCCCATGGGCCGCATCGGCAGCGCCGAGGAAATCGCCCTGCTGGCGGTGTACCTTGCCAGCGACGAGTCCGCCTTCACCACCGGCACCGCCCAGGTCATCGACGGCGGCTGGTCGAACTGAACATTTACTACACACATGAGGAACATGCGATGAAACTGTTGCGCTATGGTGCGAAAGGCGCGGAGAAGCCCGGAATGCTGGACGCCCGCGGGCAGGTGCGGGACCTGTCGGCGGTCCTGCCGGACATAGGCGCCGCCACGCTCACGCGCGCCGGCCTTGCGCCGCTGCGCGCGCTGGACCCGGCCAGCCTGCCGCTGGTGGATCGCCCGGGCCGCCTGGCTCCACCCTGGAGCGGCATGGGCAAGTTCATCTGCATCGGTCTGAACTACGCCGACCACGCAGCGGAGTCGGGCCTGCCGGTGCCGGCCGAGCCTGTGGTCTTCATGAAGCCCACCTCGGCCGTGGTCGGCTGCAACGATCCTGTGGTGCTGCCGCAGGACTCCGTCAAGACCGACTGGGAAGTCGAGCTGGGCGTGGTGATCGGCGAGCGGGCCCGCTACGTCAGCGAGGCGGACGCCATGAAGCACGTGGCCGGTTATTGCGTGGTCAACGACGTGTCCGAGCGTGAATACCAGATCGAGCGCGGCGGTACCTGGGACAAGGGCAAGGGCTGCGATACCTTCGGCCCGGTCGGCCCGTGGCTGGTCACCGCCGACGAGATCGCCGACCCGCAGGCGCTGGACATGTGGCTGGACGTCAATGGCAAGCGCTATCAGAACGGCAGCACCCGCACCATGGTGTTCGGCGTGGCGCAACTGGTGTCCTACGTCAGCCGCTTCATGACCCTGTACCCGGGAGACCTGATCAGCACCGGCACGCCGCCGGGCGTGGGCATGGGCCAGAAGCCGGCGCCCGTGTACCTGAAGGCCGGCGACGAGATGCGGCTGGGCATTGCCGGCCTGGGCGAACAGCAGCAGCGCGTCCACGCCTGGGATCCTGCGCTGATCGACGGTTAGCGGCGCGAGAACGCCAGGAGGCATTCATGTCTGAAACCGATACCGCCGTCATACGCATCCACCCGGCGGACAATGTGGTGATCGCCAGGCGCCAGCTGGCCGGCGGCACGCGCCTGGCTGGCGAAGACGTCGTCGTGCGCGGCCTGGTGCCGCCAGGCCACAAGGTGGCAACGCGCGCCATCGCCGCGGGCGAGCCGGTGCGCCGCTACAACCAGATCATCGGTGTCGCGCGCTGCGACATCGCGCCCGGCGCGCATGTCCACACGCACAACCTGGAGTTCTCCGACTTCGAGCGCGATTACGCCGTGGGCGTCGACGCGCGCGCCACCGATTACGTCGACGCGCCCGCGCAGTTCGACGGCATCGTGCGCGCCGACGGCCGCGTCGCCACGCGCAACTACATCGGCATCCTCACCAGCGTGAACTGTTCGGCCACCGCCGCGCGCGCGATCGCCGACCATTTCCGTCGCGATATCCATCCGGACGCGCTGGCGGCCTATCCCAACGTGGACGGAGTGGTGGCGCTGACGCATGGCGCCGGCTGCGCCACGGGCAGCGAGGGCGAACCGCTGCGCCTCTTGCGCCGCACGCTGGGCGGCTACGCCCGCCATCCCAATTTCGCGGGCCTGCTGGTGCTGGGCCTGGGCTGCGAAACCAACCAGATCGGCGGCCTGATGGAGCAGGAGGGGCTGCGCGAGAGCGGCTTGCTGCATACCTTCAACATCCAGGAGACCGGCGGCACGCGCAAGACCGTGGAGCATGGCATTGAACTGGTGCGCGCCATGCTGGCCCAGGCCGACCGCGTCCAGCGCCAGCCCGTGCCTGCAAGCATGTTGACCGTGGGCCTGCAATGCGGCGGGTCCGACGGCTATTCGGGCATCAGCGCCAACCCGGCGCTGGGCGCCGCGGTGGACCTGCTGGTACGCCATGGCGGCAGCGCCATCCTGTCGGAGACGCCGGAGATCTATGGCGGCGAGCACCTGCTGACCCGGCGCGCCGCCACGCCCGAAGTCGCGGCCAAGCTGCTGGCCCGGCTGCGCTGGTGGGAGGACTACTGCGCCCGCAACGATGCGGAAATGGACAACAACCCCTCGGCCGGCAACAAGGCGGGCGGGCTGACCACCATCCTGGAGAAATCCCTGGGCGCCATCGCCAAGAGCGGCACGACCCGCCTGGCCGACGTGTACGAATACGCCGAAACGGTGAGGGCGCGCGGGCTGGTGTTCATGGATACGCCGGGCTACGACCCGGTGTCCGCCACCGGCCAGGTCGCGGGCGGCGCCAACCTGATCTGCTTCACCACCGGCCGCGGCTCGGCCTACGGCTGTGCGCCCGCGCCGTCCTTGAAGCTGTCGACCAACACGGCGCTGTGGCAACGGCAGTCCGACGACATCGACATCAATTGCGGCGAAGTGGTTGACGGCGCGCAAAGCGTGGCCGGCATGGGCGAGCGCATATTCCGTCTGATGCTGGAAACAGCCTCGGGCCGACGCACGCGCAGCGAGGAACATGGCTACGGCCAGAACGAGTTCGTGCCTTGGCAGTTGGGCGCGGTGATGTAGGCGCCCGGCGTCGGCCAGGGGTTTCCAGCATTCCACAGGACCATCCATGAAGATTACCCAAGCGCGCGTCATCGTCTGCAGCCCCGGCCGCAATTTCGTTACCTTGAAGATCGAAACCGATGAAGGCCTGTACGGCATCGGCGATGCCACGCTGAATGGCCGCGAGCTGGCCGTGGCGGCCTACCTCACCGAGCACGTGATTCCCTGCCTGATCGGCCGCGATCCGCAGCAGATCGAAGACATCTGGCAGTACCTGTACCGTGGCGCATATTGGCGGCGCGGTCCGGTCACCATGTCCGCGATCGCCGCCGTGGACACGGCCTTGTGGGATATCAAGGCCAAGGCCGCAGGCATGCCGCTGTACCAGTTGCTGGGCGGCAAGAGCCGCTCGGGCGTCATGGTCTACGGCCACGCCAATGGCCGCGACATCGACGAAACCGTGGACGAGGTGCTGCGCTACCGCGAAATGGGCTACCTGGCCATCCGTGCGCAAAGCGGGGTGCCGGGCCTGAATTCGGTCTACGGGGTGGGGCGCGGCCGCATGTTCTACGAACCTGCCGACGGCTCCCTGCCGTCCGAGCACGATTGGTCCACGGAGAAATACCTGGACCACGCGCCGCGCCTGTTCCAGCGGGTGCGCGACGCCGTAGGCTGGGACCCCCATCTGCTGCACGATGTGCATCACCGGCTCACGCCCATCGAGGCCGGCCGCCTGGGCAAGTCGCTGGAGCCCTACCGCCTGTTCTGGATGGAGGACGCCACGCCCGCGGAAAACCAGGAAGCCTTCCGGCTGATCCGCCAGCACACGGTCACGCCGCTGGCCGTGGGCGAAGTTTTCAACACTATCTGGGACTGCAAGGACCTGATCGAAAACCAGCTGATCGACTACATCCGCGCCACGGTGGTGCATGCGGGCGGCATCACGCATCTGCGCCGCATTGCCGACCTGGCCGCGCTCTATCAGGTGCGGACCGGCTGCCATGGCGCCACCGACCTGTCGCCAGCCTGCATGGGAGCCGCTCTGCATTTCGACCTGTGGGTGCCGAATTTCGGCATCCAGGAGTACATGCGGCACACGGACGAAACGGACGCAGTGTTTCCCCATGCTTACAGCTTCAATCAGGGCATGCTATACCCTGGCGACGCGCCGGGCCATGGTGTCGACATCGACGAAAAGCTCGCCGCCAGATATCCCTACCAACGCGCCTACCTGCCGGTCAACCGGCAGGCGCATGATGGCGCACTATGGCACTGGTAATCCATGCTCGAACGTTTGAATTCGGAGTCCCTGGCGCATCTGCCCGAGGACGTGGAATCTCCCGCCTATGACCGCAGCCGGGTCACGCCCGGCATCGTGCATCTGGGCATAGGCGCTTTCCACCGCGCCCACCAGGCGGTGGTGACGGACTTGGCCATGGCCGCCAGCGGGGACCTGAGTTGGGGCATCGTGGGCGTTTCGCTGCGCAGCCCCGCCACGCGCGACGCGCTGACGCCGCAAGACGGCCTGTACGCCCTGGCGCTGCGCGACGCCGGCCCGGATGGGCAGTTGCGGGAACAGTTGCGGGTGGTCGGGTCGGTGTTGCGGGTCGTGGTGGCCGAGGAAGATCCCCAGGCGGTGCTGGAGCGCATCGCGTCCGCCCAGACGCGCATCGTCAGCCTGACCGTCACCGAGAAGGGCTACAGCCACGAACCGTCCACCGGCCACCTGCGCTGGGATGACCCGGACATCGTGCACGACCTTGCGCATCCGGTCAGGCCGCGCAGCACCATCGGCATCCTGGTGTACGGCCTGGCGCTGCGGCGCGAACGCAGCTTGCCCCCCGTCACGCTGCTGTCCTGCGACAACCTGCACGCCAACGGTGACACGCTGCGCAGCCTGGTGCTGGCCTTCGCCTTGCGGGTCGACGTGGGCCTGACCGCATGGATAGACAACAACTGCACTTTTCCGAATTCCATGGTGGACCGCATCGTGCCGGGCACGCAGGACGAAGACCGCGCGCGCGTGGCAAAGCGCCTGGGATTCGAGGACGCCTGGCCGGTGGTGGGTGAACCCTTCCTCAACTGGGTCATCGAGGACAAGTTCGCGGCCGGCAGGCCTGCCTGGGACGCGGCCGGCGCGAACTTCGTGCGCAACGCGGCGCCATACGAACGCCTGAAGCTGCGCATGGTCAACGCGCCGCATTCCGCGTTCGCGTACCTGGGCTCGATGCTGGGTCTGCGCACCAATAGCGAAGCCGCCGCGACGCCGGCGCTGCGCCGCTATGTCGACGACATGATGCGGCTGGAGCTTGCGCCCACGCTGCGCGGCGTTCCGGGATCAGGGCTGGATGAGTATCGCCAGCGCTTCCTGGCGCGCGTGTCCAATCCGGCGCTGCCTCACCTCACCCGGCAGGTCGCGATGGATGGTTCGCAGAAGGTGCCGCAGCGCCTGCTGGCCGCCATCCGCGACCGCAAGCAACGGGGCGACGATTTCAGCCGGCTGGCCATGTCCGTAGCCGCCTGGCTGCATTACCTGCGCGGATACGACGAGCTGGGCAACACTTATGCCATCCAGGATCCGCTGGCCAGCGCGCTTGCCAAACTGCTGGCGCGCGCCGAGGTGGCCGCAACGGCTTCGGCCCCTTCCCAGGCAGCGCATCGGCGAGCCACTGTGATGGCGGGATTCCGGCCTGTGTTCGGCGATCTGGGCAGCAAGCCCGCTTTTGTCGAGGCGCTGGCCCTGCAGCTGGAACGCCTGCGCACGCTGGGCGTGCTGGGCGCGCTGGAGGCCCTGGAGCAGGACGCGGCGAGGGAAGACTCGGCGCAGCCCGTGCCGGCCGCTTGACCGCTGGCGGCGCGCCGCCAGCATCCATAAGGAGCGCAGCATGGCAAGGTCGGAAGGCGTGGGCGCGGCGCATTGGCAGGAATGGGGCGAAGCGTGCTTGCGGGTCCTGGATTTCAATGAAGACGACGGCCACTGCCTGGCGTCCAGCCTGGCGCAGACCAGCCTGTGGGGCATTGACTCGCATGGCATCGCGCGGCTGCCGCACTACCTGAACCGGGTCGTCCATGGCTCCATCCTGGCGCGGCCACAAATCCGTATCGAGCAGAGCGGGGCGGCTTGTGCGCAGGTGCATGGCGGCAGGGGCCATGGCATCGTGGTGGCGCACCGGGCCAACGAGACGGCCATGGCGCTGGCGCGCGAGGCGGGCGTGGGCGCCGTCGGCGTCAGCGACTCTTCGCATTGCGGAGCCATCGGCCTGTACACGCGCGCGGCCGCTCGGCAAGGGCTGATCGGCATGGCCTACACGCATTCCGATTCCATTGCCGCGCCGTTCGGCGGCCGGCAACCGTATTTCGGCACCAACCCCATTTCCTGCGCTTTCCCCAGACAGGATGGCGAGCCGCTGTGCCTGGACATGGCGACGACCTCAATCCCATGGAATCGCGTCATGAACGCGCGCCGCGACGGCGCAGAACTGCCCGGAGGCGTGGCGCTGGACGCCGAGGGACGTAGCGTGACCGACGCGCGGCGTGTCCGCGCCTTGACGCCCTTGGGCGGCGACTACGGCCACAAGGGCTACGGCCTGGCGATGATGGTCGAACTCTTGTGCGGGCCGCTCAACGGCAATCCCCATGGACCGCACATCGGTCCCATGTACGAGCAGCTGGATCGTCCACGCGAACTCGGGGCGTTCTTCATCGTCATCGATCCCGCCCGGTTCGCGGGCGGCGCGACGTTGGCCGCCGTGGTGGCGGGCATGGCGGCCGAACTGGTGGCGCAGCCCGGTTCGCCATGCATGCCGGGCGATCCCGAACTGGCCTCGCAGGCGCAGCGCCAGGCCGCGGGGATTCCGGTGCCGCCGGCCTTGAAGGCCGAAATGGCCGAATGGAGCGCCAGGTTGGGGCTTGCGCTGCCGCCGTTCACACCGCTGGACGGCCAGGCCTGAGCGCAGCCGTCCCGCTACGCAGGAAGCGTCAGCGGACCAGGCCGAAGAACTCCATCGTGTTGCGGCTCAGAATCTTCTGCTGCACGTCCGGCAGCAGGCCAGCGTGGGTCACCAGCTTGCCCACTTCCTGTTCGCCCAGGGGATAGGGGTAGTCGGAACCCAGCAGCACCCGGTCTTCGCCCATTACGTCGATCAGCAGGCGCAGCGCGCGCGGGTCGAACACCGCGCTGTCGGTGTAGAAGCGGTCGGTGTACGAAGAGGGCAGCTGCGGACAGTCCTGGCGGATGATGTCGCGATGGCGCCAGGCATTGTCCACGCGGCCCAGCAGGAAGGCGAAGCTGCCGCCGCCGTGCGCGAAACAGAGCTTCAGGCTGCGCGGGATGCGCTCGAACGCGCCGGACAGGATCAGCGACAGGATGCCCAGCTGGGTTTCAGCGGGCATGGAGACCAGCCACGGCAACATCCATTTCTTCATGCGGCCGTCGGTCATCATGTCCCAGGGATGCACCAGCACCGGGATGTGATCGTTGGCGCAGTGGATCAGGAACTGCACCAGGGTCTCGTCGTCCAGGTCGCGCGGGCCGACGTGGTTGCCGATCTGCACACCCAGGTGGCCGGCGGCGCGGGCGCGCGACGCTTCCTTGCAGGCCAGCTCCAGATCCTGCAGCGGCACCTGCGCCAGCGCCTTCAGGCGCGCTGGCGCATGGGCGCAGTGTTCCAGCGCCAGGTCGTTCATGCGCGCCGCCCAGTCGGCGGCGGCCCGGGCCGGATAGGAGTAGCCGAACATGATGGGCGTCGCGCAGAGGATCTGCAGGTCTACGCCGTTGCGGTCCATCTGTTCCAGGCGCAGGGCCGGGGCCCACAAGGTGGCGTCCACCGGGCGGAACGGGCGGTCACCCGCCATGATCTGGCCGCTCGAACCGTCGCCGTCCAGCCGCAGCCAGGGCGCGTTGACGGGGTCCAGCGCCGCCGCTTCCTGCCGGGTGATCGGCGGGAAGAAGTGCGCGTGCATGTCGATTTTCTGGGTCATGTGCAAAGGAAAAGAAGTCGGTCGGGCGCGTGGCGGTGTGGCGCAAGATTGGGCAAAAGGAAACGCCCCTAGGCCGGGGCCGCCTGCGCGGAGGGCGCATGCCCCTTGCCCGGATGGATCTCGCCGCAGCTGGGACAGGTGCGTTTCTCGGTGCTGGAATAAAAGGCCTGGAACAGCGGCGGCAGGTCGGTCACGATGCTCTTGAGCTGTACCTCCACGCGGTGCACCAGGCTGCGGCATTGCGGGCAATACCATTCGAAGCCGTCCAGCAGGCCTTCAGGGCGCTGGCGTTCGATGACCAGGCAGGCGCTGTCGGTCTCGGGTCGTTGCGGCGAATGCCGCACGTGCGGCGGCAGAAGGAAAATATCGCCTTCCTTCAGATCCACGCGCTCGGGCTTGCCGTCCACCCACAGCGACAGCCAGGCGTTGCCGCGCAATTGGTAGAAGAACTCTTCCAGCGGGTCGTCGTGGTAGTCGGTGCGGTGGTTCGGGCCGCCGACCACGGTGACGATGAAGTCGGCGTCCTGCCAGATCTGCTGGTTGCCGACCGGTGGCTTGAGCAGGTGCGCGTGGTCGTCTATCCAGCGCTGGAAGTTCAACGGCGGGCCATAGGCAGGCATGCGGATCTCCGGAAGTCTGGGGGCGGACCGGGGCTGCCCCATAGCCCGCAGTCTAGGCGGGACCTTGCGGGCCTGCACAATAGAAATTACGCCGCCGGGTATGCGGCTTGTCTATGGCGGGATAACCCTGACCTGTCTGTCAACCGACGGCTTCAGCGCGCTGCGCCGCGATCTGCTTCAGATGGTCCACCAGGCGCTGGCAGGCCGGCGTCAGCGGGCGGTCCGCGCGCACCGAGTAGCCCACGTCGCCGAATGCGCCGAAGGCGTCGGTGGGCAGGCGCGCGAGCATGCCCGTGGCCAGGAATGGCGCTGCTGCGTCGTAAGGCAGCAGCGCCAGCGCGTCGCTGTGCATGAGCACGCCGATATTGGTCAGGAGCGATAGAGATTCGACATGCCGGGCCGGCAGGCGCAGGCCGGCGTCCAGGAAGCTGCGCTCGATCGAAGCGCGCAGCGGCGAGCTGGCGGCGGGCAGGATCCAGATGTGATCGGTCAGCGCGGCCAGCGGTGCGGACGGCGCGCCGGCCAGGGGATGGGCGGCGCGCGCCACCAGGCACAGCTCCTCGCGGTACAGCTTGTGATGGTCCACCGCCACGCCGGAGATCGATGCCATGTCGGCGCCGGGCAGGCGGCCCACCACGATGTCCAGGTCGCCCGTGGCCAGCGCCGGCAGCAACTGGGAGGTCGGCCCTTCGCGCACGCTGACCTGGATGCCGGGGTGCGCGGTCATCAGGCGCGCAATCGCCTCGGGCAGCAGCTTGGCCGACGCAGCGATGAGCGTACCCACCACCACATGGCCGCTGGCCCCGCCCAGCACCGCGTCGATGTCGTCGGCCATGTAGCGGATCTCGGCCATCATGGCCTGGACCCGGCGGCCCAGCACCACGGCCAGCTCCGTCGGCGTCACGCCGCGGTTGGAACGGTCGAACAACGACGCGCCGAAGAAGGACTCCAGTTCGTGGATGGCCTTGGTGACGGTGGGCTGGGTCAGATGCAGCTCGCTGGCGGCGCGCGACAGCGAACGGCATGCCAGCACGCGCTCGAACACCTGCAATTGGTGCAGCTTCAGCTTGCGGCTGAGCGCGTTGGGCGTGATGCGGAAGTCCGACATGCGCCGCTAGCGCACTTGCGGCTTGTAGGCGACCGCCTTGATCTCGATCAGCAGCTGCGGGTGCGGCAGCTGATGCACGGCGACGGTGGTACGGGCCGGACCGTCGGAGTCGAAGTACTCGCCGTACACCTGGTTGTAGCCGCCGAAATCATTCATGTTGACGAGGAAGGTGCTGATCTCGACCACGTCGGCCAGCGTCGCATCGGCCGTGGCCAGGATGTCGCGAATGTTCTCGATGACGGCGCGCGTCTGCACCCGGATGTCCAGCGTGGCGGTGCCCATGGCGTCGACCTCGGCGCCCGCGATGCGGTTGTCGGGCAAGCGGGAGCTGGTGCCGGAGACATACAGGAAATCGCCGGCGCGCTTGATGTGCGGATACTTGCCGCGGGGCGTGGCCTTGCCGGCGACGACGGTGGCGCTGACGCCGGGCTGGGGTTGGTTCATCGCGTCTTCCTTTGCGTGGGGTGGTCAGAGCTTAATGCAGACATTGGTGGGTTCGGTATAGAAATGCAGCGAATGGCGTCCGCCTTCACGGCCGATGCCCGAAAGGCCGCTGCCGCCGAACGGTGTGCGCAGGTCGCGCAGGAACCAGCAATTGACCCAGGCCAGGCCGACCTTCATGGCCTGCGCCACGCGGTGGCCGCGCGTGAGGTTCTGCGTCCAGACGGCCGCAGCCAGGCCGTAGCGCGTGTCGTTGGCCAGTCTGATGGCTTCTTCTTCGGTGTCGAAGGGCGCCACGTGGCAGACCGGGCCGAAGACTTCCTCCTTGATGCAGCGGGCGGTCTCGGGCAGGCCGGTCCAGATCGTGGGCTGCACGTAGGCGCCTTCGTCGCGCGCATCGCCGAATATCGGCACGCCGCCGCCGGACACCACCGTCGCGCCTTCCTCTCGCGCCAGGGCGAAGTACGACAGCACCTTCTCGCGATGCTCGCGCGACACCAGCGGTCCCATCTCGGTGGCGGGATCCATGGGCCAGCCGATGCGCAAGGCGTCGGCGCGAGCGGCCAGCGCCGCGACGAAGCGTTCGTAAATCGGGCGCTCGACATAGACGCGCTCGGTGCACAGGCAGACCTGCCCGCAATTGGCGAACACCGATTGCGTCACGCCATCCACGGCCGCATCGAAGTCGGCATCGGCGAACACCAGCGCCGCGTTCTTGCCGCCCAGCTCGAACGACACCGGCTTCACGCCCGGCGCCACGGCTCGCATGATGGCCGCGCCCGTGGCCGACTCGCCCGTGAAGGTGATGCCGTCGATGTCCGGATGGGTGGTCATGAATTCGCCCGCCGAGCCAGGTCCGAAGCCATGCGCCAGGTTCAGCACGCCGGCAGGCAGTCCGGCCTCATGCGCGACCTCGGCCAGCAGCGTGGCCGTGGAGGGCGTGACTTCGGACGGCTTCATGATCACCGTATTGCCGAATGCCAGCGCCGGCGCCACCTTCCAGGTCAGCAACAGGAGCGGCAGGTTCCAGGGCGAAATCACGCCCACCACGCCCAGCGGCTTGCGGTAGGCGTAGTTCAGCGCCTGGCGGCCATCGGGCGTATCCGTCATGTAGCTTTCCATGTCCAGCGTGCGCGCCAGTTCCGCGAAGGCGCGGAAATTGGCGGCTCCGCGCGGAATGTCGATCTTGCCGGCCCAGCCCACCGGTTTGCCGGTGTCGCCGATCTCGGCCTGCAGGAAGTCGTCGAAGCGCCGCGTGATGCCGTCGGCCAGGGCCAGCAGATGATCGGTGCGCTCGGCCACCGACAGCCCCGCCCAGGCGGGCAGGGCTCGGTGCGCCGCCGCCACCGCGCGGTCGATCTGGTCGCGGTTGGCTTCGTGGACCTGGGCGACCAGGTGCCCGTCCACCGGGCTGTGCTTGTCGAAGGTGGACGCGCCGTCTTCGAAGCGGCCGTCGATGTAGTTGCGCAATTGTCGGATCGTCATGTGCAGGGCTCGGTCTGGATGCAAAATAAATACGTATACGTACTATATTGGCGGATCCGGAGAAGCGCAAGGTTTCCTCGCCATCTCCGACTTTGCGCACGCCTGCGCCTACAATCGCCAGGCGTATTCCTTGGAAGCCCGATGACCGCCAACGCCAGACCCGCCCGTGCCAAGCAGGCCGCACCCCAGGCCCTGCAGGCGTTCGACCTGACCCAGGTCGCATCCCATCTGCTGCGCCGGGCCCATTTCCGGGCCGAAGCCCTGTTCGCCCAGGCCTTTCCCGACGAAGACCTGACCCCGCGCCAGAAGGCGTTGCTTATCACCGTCTATCAGAATCCGGGCGCGACCCAGAACCGCATCGCCGAACTGATCGCGCTGGACCGCAATTCCTTCGCTGAAATGATCGCGCGCATGACCAAGAAGGGCTATGTGCGCCGCAAGCGCTCAGCCCAGGATGGGCGCGCCTATGCGCTCGAGATCACGGAAGAGGGCATAGCCCTGTTGGCGCGCATCCTGCCGCAGGATGCCGCGGTGGAGGCGGAGGTCCTGGCCCCCATCCCTGAGGATTTGCGGCCCGTGTTCCTGAAATGCCTGCGCCTGATGGCGGGGCTGGAGCAGCAGGACGATGCCTGAGCGCGTCTGATTCAGGCGTCCGCTGCAGGCGCCGAGTCCGACGCGGGCGCGCTCTTCCTGCCGAAGCGCAGCGCGAACTGGCGCGTGAACACCGCACCGAAGAAGAAGATCTGCGCCGAATAGTAGATCCACAGCAGCAGCGCGATCAGCGACCCCGCCGCGCCGTAGGCCGACACCGCCGCGCCCCGGCTGAGATAGACGCCGATGCCCCACTTGCCCACCAGGAACAGCGCCGCGGTCACGATGGCGCCCGGGATCACGTCCGGCCACGAGATCTTCGCGCTCGGCAGCAGCTTGTAGATGACCGCGAACAGCGCCACCACGATGGAGAAGGAAAACAGGCTGGAAATCCACTCCGCCACCAGGGCGAAGGACGAAGCCGTCCAGAGATCGCCGTAATAACCCCGTGCGGCTCCGAGCGCGGCGTTCACCGTCAGCGATATCAAGAGGAATAGCGCCAGCACCAGCACCAGGCCGAACGACAGCATGCGGCTGCGGACCATGCCGTGCAGCCCGCCTTTCTGGTTGGCGGAGACTTCCCACAGTTCGTCCAGGCTGGCCTTCAGTTCCGCGAAGGCCGTGGTGGCGCTGAAGATCAGCACGAAGATCGAGATCAGCGCCGCGATCCAGCCCTTGCCTGATTCATGGGCGCTGGCCAGCACCGTCTGGATGACTTCAGCGCCGCGCTCGCCGGTCAGCTCGCGCAGTTGTGAGAACAACTCCGAGCGCACCGCGTCTTCGCCGAAGAACGCGCCCGCCACCGCGATCACCAGGATCAGCATGGGCGCAAGCGAAAACACCATGTACAGCGCCAGCGCCGCGCCCTTGCTGGAGGCGCGATGGGTGGACCACTGTTTGGCCGAGTCCATCAACAGCCCGCCGATTTCGGACGGACGCAGGGCGCGCAACAGGGTCGGGGGCAAACGCATGGGACTCGGCTCGTTCTGGGGGAGCCTTCATTGTAGGGACGCATGCGCTGCGGCGAAACCCGCAGATTGTGCGCAAACGTGTTCTTTGGCGAGGCCGCGTTGCGGAAAAAAGAAAAACCCCCGGGGCGAAGGACCGGGGGTTTTTCGGGATACTGCATTCCCCGGCCGGAGCCGGGGAGGCCTTGCAAGGATGGCGGGACTTAGAAGTCCATGCCGCCCATGCCGCCCATGCCGCCGGGCATGGCCGGAGCAGCGGGCTTGTCTTCGGCCAGTTCGACCACGGCAGCTTCGGCGGTCAGCAGCAGGCTGGCGACGGAAGCGGCGTTCTGCAGGGCGGTGCGGGTCACCTTGGTGGGATCCAGCACGCCTTGCTCGACCAGGTCGGTGTACTCGCCGGTCGCGGCGTTGTAGCCGTAGTTGCCCTTGCCGTTCAGCACGGTGTTGACGACCACGCTGGCTTCTTCGCCGGCGTTGGTGACGATGGTGCGCAGCGGCTCTTCCACAGCACGCAGGATCAGCTTGATGCCGGCGTTCTGGTCAGGCGTGTCGCCCTTCAGGTCAGCGATGGCTTGCTTGGCGCGCAGCAGAGCAACGCCGCCGCCAGCCACAACGCCTTCTTCCACTGCAGCGCGGGTGGCGTGCAGGGCGTCTTCGACGCGAGCCTTCTTTTCCTTCATTTCGACTTCGGTGGCAGCGCCAACGCGAATCACGGCAACGCCGCCGGCCAGCTTGGCCACGCGTTCTTGCAGCTTTTCACGGTCGTAGTCGGACGTGGCTTCTTCGATCTGGACGCGGATTTGCTTGACGCGAGCTTCGATCGACTTGCTGTCGCCAGCGCCGTCGATGATGGTCGTGTTTTCCTTGCCCACTTCGATGCGCTTGGCTTGGCCCAGTTCAGCCAGGCCGGCCTTTTCCAGCGACATGCCGGTTTCTTCGGAGATCACCGTGCCGCCCGTCAGGATGGCGATGTCTTCCAGCATGGCCTTGCGGCGGTCGCCGAAGCCAGGAGCCTTGACGGCGGTCGTCTTCAGGATGCCGCGGATGTTGTTCACAACCAGGGTAGCCAGGGCTTCGCCTTCGACGTCTTCAGCGATGATCAGCAGCGGACGGCTCGACTTGGCAACTTGTTCCAGCACGGGCAGCAGGTCGCGGATGTTGCTGATCTTCTTGTCGAAAATCAGGACAAACGGATCTTCCAGAGCGGCAACTTGCTTGTCCGGGTTGTTGATGAAGTAGGGCGACAGGTAGCCGCGGTCGAATTGCATGCCTTCGACGACGTCCAGCTCGTTTTCCAGCGACTTGCCGTCTTCGACGGTGATGACGCCTTCCTTGCCGACCTTGTCCATCGCGTCAGCGATGATCTGGCCGATGGAGGTGTCGCTGTTGGCGGAGATCGAGCCGACCTGGGCGATTTCCTTGCTGGTCGTGACCGGCTTGGATTGCTTCTTCAGTTCAGCGACGGCGGCGGCGACAGCCTTGTCGATGCCGCGCTTCAGGTCGATCGGGTTGAAACCGGCGGCAACGTACTTCAGGCCTTCCATGACGATGGCCTGGGCCAGCACGGTGGCGGTGGTGGTGCCGTCACCGGCGTTGTCGGAGGTCTTGGAGGCAACGTCCTTGACCAGCTGGGCGCCGATGTTTTCGAACTTGTCCTTCAGTTCGATTTCCTTGGCGACGGACACGCCGTCCTTGGTCACGGTCGGGGCGCCGAACGAGCGCTCCAGCACGACGTTGCGACCCTTGGGGCCCAGGGTGGTCTTGACAGCGTTGGCGAGAACATTCACGCCGCGGACGATGCGCACGCGGGCGTCGTCACCGAACAATACTTGCTTGGCAGCCATTTCTTAGCTTCCTTCGAAAATTCGTTTGAGGCGGGGTTTACTGGACCACGGCGAGGATTTCGTCCTCGCGGATGACGAGCAGCTCTTCGCCGTCAACCTTCACGGACTGGCCGGCGTACTTGCCGAACAGCACCTTGTCGCCAGCCTTCAGGTCGACCGGCAGGATCTTGCCGTCTTCGGTCTTCTTGCCGGGGCCGACGGCCACGACTTCACCCTGGTCGGGCTTTTCAGCGGCGCTGTCGGGGATAACGATGCCCGATGCAGTCTTGCGCTCGTTTTCGAGGCGTTTGACGATCACGCGATCGCCCAGGGGACGCAAGGCCATGAGGAACTCCTGTTGCAAAAAAGAGAAGGAAATGATCGGTTAGGCCCGGGAACGCTTGTTAGCACTCACCGGTGTCGAGTGCTAATTATAGGGATGATGTTCTAGGGTTCAAGGGGGAGGGGGCTGGTTGTTACATATTGGGGAGCTGTATGGCGTCTAACTTCATTGAGGCGGAAGTTAGACGAGCAGCCGGCAAGCACGGCGACAAGGGACAGGCGTGCAAACACGGGGAGGGAAACAGCCCCAGTACGCTGTGATAGCAGCCATAATCAATTCAACCTGGCCTCGAGTGAAGGCAGGAGTTCAGGTTTGGCTCCCACATAAACCGGTAGCGGGTGGGCCGTAGCGTACTCAGTGCGGAATATCTCAATGATGACACCGGAAACGCCAGGCGACGACGCGGTACGGACCCGCAGCCAGGGGCCACTGCCCCAGGGCTTTCGGGCTGGATTGATTACGGCCATCACGGTATTGCTGGGGTTTTCGCTGGGTTTCCTGCGCTACTGGGGCTTCGACGCGCCGGGCGATTGGAGCGCGCTGTCCGTGCTGCCCGGCGTGTCCCTGTTGCTGGCCAGCCTGCTGCAGATAATTGCTCTCTACCGCGCCTTGCGTCTGGAAGATGAAGCCGAGAATGAATACCGGAAAACCGTGCGGTGGTTCATTACGTCGGCGATGCTGCTGTTGCTGGGTGTGACAGCGGCGTTGTGGGAGGTAGCGTGATACGCCGCCCGTGCCGCTGGAAAATTAGGGTAATCCGGGATTCTTTAAGCCTAAACTTTTATGAAGAATGAGCGGCAGACGCAGGACCGCCGCCGCATGAGGCATCGAGGCGGTTCTCCGTGGTGCGGCATGTGACGCACCGTACGCGGGATCGCGGGGTGAGCCCCCATAGGGAGAATCGAATGCTGTTGCGTAGACGTTGTCTGGCCATGATGGTGCTGGCGCTGACTGGCTGGGCCACGGGCAGTCATGCGCAAACACCATCTCAGGCCTGGCCCGTCAAGCCCGTGCGCCTGGTCGTGGGGCTGGCGCCCGGAGGGCTGGTCGACGTGCTGGCACGCACGGTGCAGCCGCACTTGGTCGAAGCATTGAAGCAGACCGTTATCGTGGAGAATCGGGGCGGTGCGGGCGGCAACTTGGCGGGCGCCGAGGTTGTGCGCAACGGTGGAGACAACCATACCTTCCTGCTCAATCCATCGACGACCGAATCGGTCAATCCACTGATGTTCGCCAGCATGCCGTTCGATCCGCAGCGGGACCTGCGGCCGGTTGCCTTGCTGGCCAATAGCCAGTTGTTCCTGTTTGTCCGGTCCTCGCTTGGCGTCGATACGCTCGAAGAGTTCGTGGCATACGCGCGCAAGCAGCCCGCTCCTCTCAATTACGGTTCGGCCGGAAACGGCACGACGCCGCATCTGGCCGGCGAGCTGCTCAAGCAGGCTACTGGCATGCAGGCTACCCATGCGCCTTATCGCGGCGTGGCGCCAGCGATACAAGACCTGGCAGCGGGCCAGATCGACTTCGCGTTTGGACCCGCCACGGTCTTTCCCATGGTGCAAGCGGGCAAACTGAAGGTACTTGCGGTGGCAAGCCGGCAACGCGCTGCCGTGGCGCCCGACATACGAACCTTTTCCGAGGTCGGCATCGACGGTGTTTTCGCAGACAGCCTGTTTGGCGTGTATGCCGCCGCTGGCACCCGCGATGACGTGGTCGATCGCATGAACGCCGAAATCAACAAAGTGCTTGCGAGGCCGGAGATCCAGGCGCGCTTTCTCGATGCGGGCGCCGAGGCGCTACCGCTGCGTGTGGCGGACTATGCCGCGCGCGTGCAGGACGAAAAGAAATTGTTCGCCCCGTTGATGAAGTCGTTGGGGCTGAAGGAACAGTAGATAGAACAACGATAAACGCTCTGCCTGCGCAGCTCATTCGACTCTACGGCTTCATCCTTCCTCGCGCGAGGCAATCTCCGCGGCAAGCTCGGAAAGCGATACCGCGCCCAAGCGTTGCAGCAAGGCATGCTCGCCTTCGCGCAGGGAATCCGCCACCAATTGGTTCGCGGCTCGTTCCACGGGGCAGGCAGGATTGTCGTCGGCTGGCCCGATGGTAAAGACCGTGCCATGGGTGATGGCTTCATGGACATCGCGCGCGGTGATGGTTTCCAGTCCCCTGGCCAGTACCCAGCCGCCGTTGCGCCCGCCCGTGGAGGTCACCATGCCGGCGGTACGCAGCGCCGCCATGGATCGGCGCACCACCACCTCATTCGTATGCAGCATCTGGGCCAGCGTTCCAGAAGTGGTCGTGCCGCCGCGCAAATGCATGTGGATCAAGACATGCAGCAGACGGGCAAGGCGGGTGTCATTGGCCATGGGATCAATTACTGTAACTACAGATGTTACGGTATTATAGCTGCACCGGATACTTCTTGAGAGCTTGCCCGATGATCGACCTTGAAACACGCGATGTGACCGTCAACGGCATCACGCTCAATGTCACGGCCCAGGGCGAAGGTCCACTCGTCGTGCTGTGCCATGGCTTTCCCGAGACCGCTTATGCCTGGCGCCATCAGCTGCCCGCCCTGGCCCGTGCGGGATTCCGCGCCGTGGCCCCGGATTTGCGCGGTTATGGCGCCAGCGACAGTCCGGCGGATGTGGCGGCGTTCACAACATTGGATGTCATCGGCGACCTGGTCGCGCTTATCGAAAGCGAGGGGGCCGATGATGCGGTGATCGTGGGGGGCGATTGGGGCGCCAGCATCGCATGGCAGGCAGCCCAACTGCGTCCGGACCGTTTTCGGGCCGTCGTCGCCCTGGGCGTTCCCATGATGCGCAGAGCGCCGGTTGCACCCAGCCGCCTCTTCCCCAGAACCGAGTCCGCTGCGTTTTACACGCATTACTTCAACGAGCCGGGAGTGGCTGAAGAGGAGTTCGAGCGCGACATCAGCGCGACCCTGCGCGCCATCTACTTCGCGGCATCGGGCGACGCCGGGCCGCGTGACGACCCCGCCACGCCCAATCCGTTTGGCATGGTAGCCGCTGGCCGTGGCCTGCTCGATTCGCTGCCTGTCCCCCAGACGTTGCCGGCCTGGCTTACTCCGTCGGATCTGGCGACCTTTGTCCAAAGCTACACCGCCAGCGGTTTTCGTGGCGGCCTCAACTATTACCGGAATCTGGACCGCAATTGGGCGCTGCAGGGGGCCTTTGAGGGAAAGACGGTGGATGTGCCTGCGCTTTATCTCGTAGGGGAAAGGGATACGGGCCTGGCGATTCCCGGCATGGACCAGATCATCGCGGCCATGCCGGCCCTAGTTCCCCAACTGCGCGCTGCTGAAGTCATTCCCGGCGCGGGGCATTGGTTGCAACAGGAAGCCCCCGAGGCAGTCAACAAGGCGCTCGTCGATTTCCTGAGGAGCCTTTGACCGTGTGAAGAAGCCATACTGCAATATCGCGTTGAAACTGCGCCAGCTAAAATCCCGCATGCGCGCTGACGGCTGTCACGGATAGACAACCTCGACGCATTGCTTTTCACCGTCGCCCCGCGCGACCACCGCAGCTCACCTTCGAAGCACAGATGAAAAATACGCTGATGGCCACGCACCTGCGCCTGGTCGGCATGGCCGCGCTCTGGGGCGCGTCGTGGTCCTGGGGCAAGGTCGTCGCCCAGGCCATGGCTCCATTGGCCGCGGCCAGCCTGCGGTTCCTGTTCGCCAGCGTGGTGCTGGTTCTGTGGATGCATCGCGCCTCGGCGCTGCGCGGCCTGAAGTCCCTGACGCGCAACCAATGGCTTGGCCTGGCCGCCGCCGCGTTGGCGGGCGTCTTTGGCTACTCCAGCTTCTTCATGTTGAGCCTGCAGCTGGTGCCGGCCGGCAAGGCCGCGATCGTGGTGACGCTGAACCCCGGCGCGACGCTGTTGCTGGCGGCGATCCTGTTCCGCGAACATCTCAATCCAGCCATCCTGGCCGGCATGGTTCTTTCGGCCATCGGTGCGTATATCGCCATCGGCGGCGGGGTTTCACAAGCAGCCGCCGGCTCCGGCGTAGGCATCGGCGAACTGCTGCTGCTCGGTTGCGTGGCCTGCTGGGTGGCCTACACCCTGATCGGCCGGCTGGTGCTCAAAGGCGTGGACGCCCTGACCACCACCACGGTGACCACCGTGATTGGCGCGCTGATGCTGCTGCTCACCAGTCTGATCGTGGAAGGCGTTCCCGCCTGGCAGAAGCTGGAACAGGCGCCGGCCAGCGCCTGGGGCAGCCTGCTGGCTTTGGCGTTCGGGGCGACCGCGATCGCCTACGCCTGGTACTTCGAAGGCGTGAAGGCGCTGGGCGCCGGCGCGGCGTCGGGCTACATCACGCTGGTGCCCGTCTTCGGCGTGCTGTTCTCCAGCCTTTGGCTGGGCGAAGCCACGCCCGCGAATCTGTTCATCGGCGCCGCCCTTGCGATCTCGGGCATGGCCATCATGCACGTCGGCCGGCGTCGTGCCGAGGCGCGACAGCGCCGATAGGCGGACCTTACATGCGGCCCTATACCCACGACCACATGCCGGCCCAGGAGACTTGGCTGGACTGCGCGACCGCCGACGGAGGCCGGCTGCGCGTGGTGCTGCTCGCAGCCGATCAGCAGGCGGCGGCGCCGCTGCTGGCGCGGGCCCGCTCGATCGCTCAAGCGCTGGCGACGCACCGCGACGCCGCGTTGCAATTCCTCTGGCAGGCGGGACGCGACACCGGCGATCCCGAAGATCCCCCTGTGACGTTCCTGGAACACTTCACGCCATCCGACCTGATCGTCGCGGCCGAAGGGGGCTACGTGCTGCATCTGGCGCCGCGCGACGCGACCTGGTTCATGGATGGCTATTGGCCGGCCGTACGCTTCGCGGCGGATGACCGGCCTGCGGACTGCATCTGCGAATCCTGATCCGAGCCACCGTATCCAAAGCGGCCTCTTGGCGCTTGGAGGCAATGCCGCGTCAGGTTCCGCACAGGCGCATGATTACACTCTGATCGTGACACGTGCGTCATTCACGGAGAAGTCGACATGCAATTGGCTCAAACATGACTAGCAACGACGGGATTCAGGTCTCGGTCTATACCCGATGGCACCAGTTGTCGGTGCCGTTGGCCTTCGCCCTGGCGGCGGGCAGCTTCATGCTGGTGGTGTTCAACCGTGGGCCGATTGTTCTGGCGGTTGTGCTGGCGGTGCTGGGGTTGCTGGTGCCGCCGCTGGTGGCGTTCAAGGGCTTTCCCACACGCAATACCGTCAAGGTGACGTCCGAAGGGCTGGAGTTTTCGCGCCGCTCTGCCGTCGCCTTCGCCCAATTGTCCCGCTGGGGCACCGACGATTATCTCAAGCTGGTCCGTCCCGGCCTGCCGACGTTGCTGGTCAGTGCAGTGGACCGGCCCACACGTGAACGTCTGTTGCGCGAGTTTGAGCAGGCCTTGGCGGCGTGGCATACGCGCCAGCCCGCCGGTACGCAGGCGGCGCGCCGCACACATTTCTATGGTTCCACGGCAGGACGCCTGGTGGGCCTGTTGATCATCGTGCTGGGGGCGGGTGTGGCGGTCATGGCGCTGAGCTTGCGCGAACCGTCGATGTCGCTGGCTATCGTTGGCGGGCTGGGAGCGCTGTTCGGATTGGCGATGCTGTTTGGCCGGCGGGGCTGAACGGTCATGGCGGCCAGGCAGGTCGAGGTGTGTGCGCAGGTCGTGGAAGCGCTTGCCGCCGCAATCAAAGATATAGTGGTGCGCTTTCAAGGCTCCCGCTTTCGCGGCGAACCAGGACTTTTCTTAGCTTCAGGATGCTTGCATGACCATGACCGCCGAACAGTTTCATCAACGCATGTGGGAAATCCTGGATCCCGTGGACACCGAGCATTTCGAGGTCGTGGCCGCGCCCGCGCCCGATGCGGAGGCGATCGCCGGGCTGGAAGCCGCTGTAGGCTTCCCGCTGCCTTCGGCGTTTGCGGCCTTCTGCCAGCGTACCAACGGCCTGTGCGTGATGGCGCGCGAGGAAGTCTGGCCGCATGCGAAGGAATTCGAAGTCGGCCCCGCCTGGACTTTCTGGCGCGGCCTGGTGCTGTTGGGCATCGATGCGCCGGAGTTGCCCGAATGGGCCAGCATCTCGGCGCAGCAGCGCCAGCTCGCCGAGGCCGGTTTGCCCGGCATCCTGCCCGTGCTGAAGGTCGTGGGTGACGGCAGCCGGATCTGGGGCGTGGATCAGGCGGGGACGGTCGTGGCGATCGATGACCTGACCGATGTGGAGCCGCTGGCCGGCGACCTCACCGACCTCTACGCCGAGCAGATAGCCGATCTGCTGCAGCGCCAGCAGGATATGGCGCGGCGGCTGGCCGAACGCGCGGCGCGCAAGCAGCGCAAGCTGCCGGGTTAGCATGAGCGCAATGCTGCAAGTCACAGAAGAACCCCTGGCCGATGAGGACATCGTGCTGCTGCGCCGTGGCCGTCGCGGCAGATTCCTGACGGCCGTGTTCGCGGGGCTGATGTTCCTGCTACTGGCGAGCAGCGCGATCATGTTCGTCGTGCTTGGCGCGTCCGATCGCAGCCTGCGCCGCGGCGCTGACGGCGTGGTGATCCTGTTGTGCACAGTGGCGATGACTTGCTTCGCGGTCTTTCTTGGACGCAGGTTGCTGCGCCTGCCGCAAGCCTGGCGCCGCTTCAATCGGGTGTTGAAGGGGCGTGTACCCAAGCAGATCGTTTCCGGACACCTGACCGGTTTTGGTCCGGCCGGGAGTCCCGGTATCTGCTACGTCTTCGGCGAACAGCGCGTGGACGTAGCTCTGCCGTTTTGGAACGAGATCGCCAGGGACACTCGAGAAGGCTTCCGGCCTGTGACGGCCGTGGCGCTGACGGACCTACCCGTGCGCCTGCACTTGCTGACGCTGGACCCCGACGCGCCACCCGTGCTGTTGCTGGCCGAGTACCCGATGAGCGCGCAGGCCTGGAATTCGGTCGAGGAAGTCAGCAATGCCGACCGCGACGCCGTGCGCAAGGAAGAATTGAGCCTGCGCAAGTTCTTCTACGTGCTCGCCCTGGCGCCGCTGGTCGGCAGCCTGTTCCTGGGGCCCTTGATCCTGCTGGCCGCATTCTTCGTTCTCACGGGATTCGTGCTGGGCATGCGCAGCCCCAGGCTGAAGCGGGCCCGCTACAAGCACGGGGTACGCGGCTTGGTCGAGGAAGTCGTGACCTATCGCGTGCGCGCGTCCAACTCGAACATTTCCACGCTGGTTCACAACTATCGCATCGGGGGCGTGATGTACCGGGTCGAGCATTTAGGGCAAGCTGCCGCGCCGGGCCAGCGCGTTGCCTTCGAGTATCTCGACGGAACGGGCATCATGGGGCCGAGCGCCTTGTTCTTTCGGGTTGAAGACGAGCCGGTCATGACGCTATGAGCGCGGCGCGCTGCCCGCCGCATTGAACCCTGCCGGGATCTCTGCGGGCGGCGCGGGCCGCGCCGGCGACATCATGCCTGTGCGCAACACGCTTGAGTGCTTGCGTTGTCGCCAGGCGCGTGGCGGCCATGCCCGGCATCGGCCGGCGCCATGCCCGCAACCGTGCAGTTCCGTCCTCGTCGCTTCGCCTCGTAAAGCAGGTCGTCTGCCCGTTTCAACGCGCTGGCGAAAGGTTCTCCTGCCTGCACGACGGTCACTCCCATGCTTGCGGTGAAGCAGGAATCTGGAACCTGTGGCGTCCAGCGCTGCGCCACGAAACTGGCACGGATCTCTTCGGCGATTGCGGTGGCGCTTTCCAGGCTTGCCGTGGGCAGCAGCAGCAGGAATTCTTCTCCTCCCAGCCGGGCCGCATGGATGCGGGTGTCCGCTATCGGCCTGAGCAGGGCGCCGAATCGGGCAAGCACCATGTCGCCAAACGCGTGGCCGAAGACATCGTTGATGCGCTTGAAGTTGTCGATATCGGCCATGATCAGCGCGGTCGGCGTCGCCGCATCCGAGAATGCGCGCCCGGAGGCAAGCAGACTATCGAGTCCTTGGCGGTTCAGCAGGCCCGTCAAGGCGTCGGTATGGGCGTGGCGACGGTACTTCTCTATGGCGTCGTAGCTCGTCGCGATGAAGACCGCGAAGGTCAGGACTATGCTCCCGAGCAGTCCGGTGTATTGGATCAGGATGCCCCAGACCGACGTTCTCCATTCGCCCGTTGAGAGCGGCGGAATCGGGGCGGCAATGTACAGGATGCACTGGCCCGTCAAGACGAGGGAGATGAAGAGGAACGCGGCGGTGAGCACCCTGTCCGACGTGGTCACGGCATGCCTGGCGAAGGACAGCGTGGCCCGCCAGGTCACGAGCGCGCAACAGGCTTGCACGAAGAACGTTTCCAGCTTCGCACTGGCAAACAGCACTACCGAGACAACTACCATCGCCGTCGAGGCAAGCAGGACCGCAGCATCGAAGTAGGGGGGAACCTGGCTGCGCCTGCGGCTCTGGAGGGCGCGACAGGCGAGGATGACGCCGCCCAGAATGAAAGCATCCTCGACAACCTGTTTATATGGGGAAAGTGCGCTGGCCTGCACCAGCATGATGGCGTAGCCTGTGCCCAGGCTGGCCAGGGCGCAGCCCCACCGGAGCGTATTGAAGCCGATGAAGCGTGCAGCGCAGAGTCCGATGGCGCACATCAGGATCGCTGCAGGCACGGACCATTCAAGAAGGGTTGCGGGCATGGACAGGCGAATGCGTGGAACGGTACACAGTCGAGCGCATGCTCGGCCGACACAATTTGTATGGAAAAAGATTACAGTGTGTTGCAATGTATCGCCAGGACTCAACAGTCAAGGATTGTCAAGCGATGCGGCCAGCTTCGCCGGGAAGGGAAAGCCGGTATCTGCCGGACGTTGAACAGCTGGCCAGAGACGCGGCGGCTGTCAGCTAGCCGACAGGCGGGCGCGAGGGGCGCCAGCTACACTTCCGGCATCCCGCGCCAATGTCCGCCGGACCGGTCCCGTGCCCTGTGGCAAGGCGGCGGACAGGCGGCCGGTCTCCCATTCTCCCGCCATGTCGCAACCCGATTCGTTCAATCTGAAGCAGATCGCCGTGCCGGCGTTCGGCCCGTCGCTGCTCTATGGCATCAGCAACGGCGCCATTCTTCCCGTGATCGCGCTCACCGCCCGCGATCAAGGAGCGTCGATAGCCACCGCCGGCCTGATAGCCGCCCTCATCGGGGTTGGCTCGCTGCTTTCCAATATTCCGTCCGCGCTGATCACCCATCGCTTCGGCGAGAAGCGCGCCATGGCTGGCGCGGCGGTGTTGAGCGTGGTCGGCCTGCTGCTCGTGATTGGCGTGCCCAACCTCTGGGTGCTGGCGTTGGCCATGCTGATGCAAGGATGCGCGCAGTCGGTGTTTCAGCTGGCGCGCCAGAGCTACATGATCGAGGTCGTGCCGCTGGCGTACAGGGCGCGCGCCCTGTCCACGCTCGGCGGTACGACGCGGATCGGTACTTTCTTCGGCCCGTTCGCGGGTGCGGCCCTGATTCATTTCGTGGGGCTGGATGGCGCCTATTGGATTGCCATCTGCGCCATGCTCGGCGCAGGACTCATCGCCATCAAGGCGCCTGATATCGAGCCTTCGGCGGGCGCGGGCGCGGGCGCGCCGCGCGCACGCATGGGCGAGGTTGCGCGCGACCATCGCGGCGTGTACGCCACGCTCGGCGTGGGCGTGATGCTGATCAGCGCGCTGCGCGCGTCGCGCCAGGTGGTGATTCCCCTATGGGCAGACCACCTGGGCCTCGACGCCGCCACCACTTCGCTCATCTACGGGCTGGTCGCCGCAGTCGATATGTCGGTGTTCTATCCGGCGGGCAAAGTGATGGACCAGCGCGGCCGCTTGTGGGTGGCATTGCCTTGCACGCTGCTGATGGGGCTGAGCCTGATGGCGATCCCGCTTACCGACGGGGTGGCGAGCTTCATCCTGGTGTCGGCGCTGCTGGGCTTCGGCAACGGCATCGGATCGGGCATCGTCATGACGTTGGGCGCCGACGCCGCCCCAGCGGGCGCGCGCACGCAGTTCCTTGGCATCTGGCGTTTCATGGCCGACCTTGGCTCAAGCGGCGGACCCGTGGCGCTGTCGGTGCTGACCGCCCTGGTGTCGCTCGGCGGCGCATCGTTCGGTGTTGGCACGCTGGGGCTGGTGGCGGCCGGCGTGTTCTGGCGCTGGCTGCCGCGCCGCGCGCAGGCTTGAGGGCCTTGCTCCTGGGCTCGCACGGGTCATGGGAGCCGCCCGCGTCTCCGTAGGGAAACGGAAGATACGGTGTCGGATTGAGCTTTCGCGCCGCAATTTGTAGTCTGGCATCATATTTTTTGCGGAATGGCCGCCCCGGAGGCGCTGATGCCGACTCTCTCCTATGCAATCCTCGAAGCCCCTTCCACGCTAGGCTTGGCGACCGACGGTGTGGAATGCCTGCCTGATCAGCTCCTGGCCTACGGCCTTGCTGAGCGCATCCATGCACGCCGCGCCGGGCGACTTGCCGTGCCTCCCAAGAATCCGACGCCGGATCCCGAGACCGGCACCCTGAACGCCAAGGCCATTGCGGTGTGGTCGCCCAAGCTTGCCGACGCGGTGGGCGCGCTGCTTGATGCGGGCGAGTTTCCGGTGCTGCTAGGCGGCGATTGCACAATCCTGCTGGGTTCCATGCTCGCGTTGCGCAGGCGCGGCCGTTACGGTCTGCTCTTCATCGACGGCAACGCGGACTTTTTCCAACCGGAGGCGGAACCCAACGGCGAAGGCGCTTCGATGGATCTTGCCTTCGTCACCGGCCATGGTCCGCCGTTATTGGCCGACATCGAAGGGCGCGGGCCGTTGGTCCGCCCTGAAGACGCCGTTGCGTTCGCGTATCGCGATCATGAGGACCAGGAAGAGTACGGCAGCCAGCCGCTCCCTGAAACGCTCAAGACGCTTGATCTCCCCGCAGTACGTTCGATGGGCATCGAGGCTGCTGCGCGGCAGGCAGTCGATCATCTGACGCGAGCAGAGCTGGATGGTTTCTTTATCCACCTCGACGCAGACTGTCTTGACGACGCCATCATGCCGGCCGTCGATTTCCGCGTGCCTGGCGGCTTGTCGTGGGAAGAGCTGACGGCCGCGCTGCGGATTGCCCTGTCGAGCGGCAAGGCCGTTGGCCTTGAGATCACTATCTACAATCCGCGTCTTGATGAAGATGGCGGCGCCGGGCGTGGCCTGGCCGATTTGCTGGCCGCAGCCCTCGGAACGGCTGCGTCATCGGTGTAATCGTGGTGTCCGGCGGCACGCCTTTGATCAGCGCACCGCGAACCAGTCTCCCTCCAGGCTGCCGTTCATGCCGCAGAACGGCGGACCGAAGCCGTCTTTCTCGCCCCCGGCGGGCGGCGTTTCTCGCACCACCAGCACAGCGCCGCGGCGCGTCAGGTCCAGCGTCCACGGCGGCCCGTCCTGATAGGTGACGATGATGCTGTCGCCTACGGCGACAGCCTTGCCGCTCAGATCGCAGACCCAGCGGCCGTTGTAGGGCTGGGCCGAATTGGCGGCCACGAGCAGTTGGCCGTCGGCGCCGCGGGTGATTTCAATTTCACCTTCGACGTTCTTCCACTTGCCGACAAAGCCGGCAGGCGGCTGCGGATCGATGGACTTCAGAAAATTCAGGCGGTAGCGCATGCTGGTGCCGATCTCCTTGACCGGCGTGCTGCCCGAAAAGGGCTCGGCATAGATATTGTCCCGCACGCCCAGGAAATAACGTTGGTCGGCGGTCAGCGATTTGACTGCCTCGGCGTCGAGCTTGCCGCGTACCGCCTTGTACTGCTGCGCGATGGCCGCGTCCTGGTCGGCCAGCGCCGGGTGGGCGCAAATGGCTTTTTCGACCGGAGTCGCGGCCTTGGCGCAGTTGAAAGAGGGGGCTGCCACGGCGCTGCCTGCCACGGCCAACGATGCTGCAAGGACCAGATGACGGATCATCTTGTGTAGCTCTCCAGGGTTATATAAGCGTTCGATGGGCCTGTCGGCGCCGAGAGGACTGCGCAGTTTACCGGCGGGGACTGTGCTTGGGGACGCCGGGATGGCCTTGTCGCTTCTGCCAAGCGCGCCCGCGCTGGCGACTTCCAAACCGAGGCCGCAGAATTTTGCGTTGGGATGTCAATCAAAAAAATATAAGCCTTTGATTCTTATTGAATCGCGTGCCAATTCGAGCGGATTCTGGCCGCGGACTCCTGATTTCTTGGCGAACGGTGCTTTCTTAAATATATAATTCATCTGATAAGCATTCGCATTTAGATATCGGAACGATGAATTGTGGCCAAGAAAACTCAGTTGACTATCTCGCTGTGCGTCCAGTGCTTTAGCCCGGCAGTCGCGCTGTCCTTGATTCTTCCCGCCAGCGCCGCCGCCCAGAACGCGGCGCAAACCACGACGCTGCAGCCCGTCACCGTGACCGCGGGTTCGGTCTCGGAGGAAGACTTGCCCGCGCCCTATGCCGGCGGGCAGGTGGCGCAGGGCGCGCGCCTGGGCCTGATGGGCAATCAGGACGTGATGGATACGCCATTCAACGTCACCAGCTATACCTCCGAGCTGATCCAGAACCAGCAGGCGCGCACGTTGGCGGACGTGATGGCCAACGATCCTTCCGTGCGGTTCACGACGTCGAGCGGACACGCCTACGAGAACTTCCGCATCCGCGGCTTCGACGTCAACCAGAACGACGTGGCGATCAACGGCATGTATGGCCTGGCGCCCATGGGGCGCACGCCGCTGGAGTTCGTCGAGCGGGTGGAGGTGCTGAAAGGCCCGAACGCCTTGTTCAGCGGCATGGCGCCCAGCGGCGCGGTGGGCGGCACGATCAACCTGGTTCCCAAGCGGGCGGAAGACACGCCCAATGCCACCTTCGGCGTGAACTGGCAGGCCGACGGCCAGCTGGGCACGACCATCGATGCCGGCCGCCGTTTCGGCTCGGCCAATGAATGGGGCGCGCGCGTCAACGGTTCCTTCAGCGACGGCGCCACCACGCTGGACGGCCAATCCAGAAAACGCGAGTTCCTGTCCGCCGGCCTGGACTATCGCGGCAGCGCCCTGAGCGCGTCGATAGACGCCTACCATAGCCAGGAGTCGTTTTCGGGCGGCACGCCGGCCATGTTCTGGTTCGGCGGTTCGGTCGTGCCCGAAGCGCCCGATCCTCGCATCAACCAGTTCAGCACCGGCTATGGCAGCATCCAGAGCAACGCCGTCATGGCGCGGGCTGAATACCGCTTCAATGACAGCGTATCGGCCTTTGCCGGTGTGGGCAGGCGCGACAGCCATCAATCGGGCCTGATCAATGGCACCCACGCGCGGCAGATCGACGCCAATGGCAATTTCACCGGCTCCATCATCGGCCAGCGCGCCTACACGGATGCCACCTCGGCCGAGGGCGGGCTGCGCACGCGGTTCAACACGGGCAGCGTACGGCACGAGCTGGTGCTCCAGGCTTCCTTGCTGAAGCTGGAGGACGGGTCGGCCACCGGGCCGGCATCGACTTTCAGGTCGAATATCTACGACCCGATCACGCCGGTCATGCCTGCGGTGCCGGGCAGCGCGCCCAAGACGGCGGAGAACACGCTGTCCAGCCTGGCGCTGGTGGATACCATGTCCTTCTTCGACGACAAGCTGCTCCTGACCGGCGGCCTGCGCAACCAGCGCGTGAAGACGACGAACTTCGACAAGACCGGCAAGACGACGGCCCGCTATGACGAGGACGCCGTGACACCGGCTGTCGCCATCGTCGTCAAACCTTGGGGACCGGACGTCTCGCTGTATGCCAACTACGTGCAGGGCCTGAGCAAGGGCGATAGCGTCACGGACACCAGCGCCAGCAACTATGGCCAGGTGTTCGCGCCCTACAAGACCAAGCAGCAGGAGCTGGGCGTCAAGTGGAATGCCGGCACTTTCACCAATACCCTGGCATTCTTCCAGATAGACAAACCCATGCTGGTGACGGAGGGCTCTACGGCCAAGCCCACGTATGCGGACGGCGGCGAGAAGCGTGTCCGCGGCGTGGAGTGGAATACCTTCGGCGAGTTGGCTGCGGGCGTGCGCGTGCTGGGCGGCGTCACTTACACGCAAGGCACGCAGGTCAAGACCTCGTATGGCCGCTATGACGGCAATACCGCGGTGGGCGCGCCGCGCTGGCAGGCCAATGCCGGGCTGGAATGGGACACGCCGTGGGTGCCCGGCGTGACGCTGAGCGCGCGCGTGCAGGCGACTTCGAGCCAGTACGCGGATGCGGCCAACAAACTGCAGATCCCGGGCTGGGGCCAACTGGACCTGGGCGCCCGCTACGCCACGCAGATCAACGGCCGGGACGTCGTGTACCGGCTGAATGTCAACAACGTGTTCGACAAGCACTATTACGCCGGCAGTTTCAGCGACACGACGCCTATCGTGACGCTGGGGCCGGCGCGCACCGTAACCGCATCCGCCAGCATCAGTTTCTGAATGCGGGATGTTTTGCCGGTCCCTGTTCCGGACAGTCGATTCGGAGCAGGGATTGGCAGGCAGGTCTCGGGCAATTCATCCTGGGGTGACCATGGAAGTCCTGATTCTTTTCAGCCTGGCGAGCCTGTTCCTGGGCAGCTTCTGTATCTATCGCGCTTCGCCCAACCAGCGATGGGGCGCCACGTCCTGGCCGGTCCTGCCCGCCCGCGTCGCTGGCATTCTGCTGCTCGCGCTGGGCGGCTGGGGTTGCCTGCGCGCATTCTCTGCCGTCGCGGCCGTGTTCGTTTTCTGCACCGCCTTGATGTTGTTCTTCAGCCTCATGCCGTACCTGGGCGTACTGGCGGGCCTGCGCGGTAGCGATACGCATGAAGCCCGTTAAGCCCGCGCCGATCCGGCGCGACTGGATATCGAAGAGCCTGGCGGGCGCATTGCTCGGCTTCGCGCTGGCCATGGGCGCCAGCGCAACGCTGGCCGCATTGACTGCCGGCATTCCGTTGGCGACGCGTTCGCAGCTGGCCATGTGGCTGGTGCCGCCCGTCTGGCTCGGCGTCGCGAGTACCGTCTACTTTTTCGCCAGCGGCCTGCGCGCGTGGATCTGGCTGGGCGGAGCCTGCGTGCTGCTCTATGGCGGACTGCTTGTCGTCAAGGCGATCTGAAGGGAGTCCGCGATCATGAGAGCCGACTACATACGCATCTACAAATCCGTCCATACCTGGACGGGCATCCTGACCGGCATGGCGCTGTTCATCGCCTTCTACGCCGGTGCGCTGACCGTATTCAAAGAGCCGCTGACCCGTTGGGCTACGCCGCCCGCGGCCGTCGCGCCCGTGGCGCTGGAAGAAGCGCCCGACCTTATCGCCAGAACCCTGCAAGCGCGGCCGGATGTGGCCAAGGGGTTCAGCATCCATCTGCAGGACGCCGAGCACGTGCCGGCCCGTATGTCCTGGGAAGTCCGTGACGGGCAGGCCGACGATCACGATGAATCGTCGATCCGCCACCATGTCGCCTATCTGGATGCGCGCGGCGAGCTGCGGTTGGAGGAGGCCGCGCCCAGCGGGCTGATGCCGTTCATCGATGTGCTTCACCGCGTGGTGGGCCTGCCTGTCGACAGCGATCCCAACCGCTGGTTCATGGGCATCGTCGCATCGCTCTATGCAATTGCCCTGGTGTCGGGAGTGATCGTGCTGCTGCCGTCGCTGGCCAAGGACTTTTTCGCGTTGCGGGTCGGGAAGAACCTGAAGCGCATGTGGCTGGATGCGCATAACGTGGTGGGCATTGTTTCGCTGCCATTTCACATCGTCATGGCGCTGAGTTCCGTCGTGTTCGCGTTCCACGACGGAATCTACGATCTGCAGGACAAGCTCATGTACGAAGGCAAGCTGGAATCCGTCTTCCAGCGGTCCGGCGGCGGCGCGCCGGCTGGAGAGGTCCGGAATCCTGCAGACATGCTGACGCCGGCGGAACTGCTGGCCCAGGCGCGCGCCCTCGCCCCGGGCTTCGAGCCTTATGGGTTGCAGTATCAACAGGTCGCCAGCCCGCGCGCCATCGTACGCGTCTGGGGCAAGGACGACAGTGCGGTATCGCCGCGGGCGCGAGGCGGCTTCGTGGCGCTCGATCCCTACAGCGGGAAGGTGCTCAACCGCGACTATCTGCCGGGCGGACAGGACGCGCCCAACCTCTGGGTCAGCAGTTTCTTCGCGCTGCACATGGCTTCCTTCGGCGGCGCGGCAGTGCAGTGGCTTTATTTCCTGCTTGGACTGGCGGGCGCATGGCTGTTCTATAGCGGCAACCTGCTGTGGATAGAAACCCGCCGCAAGCGCGCCAACCGGCAGACGGGCGAGATTCCAGTGCAGCGCTTGGACACGCGGCTGATGGCGTCGGCGACAGTGGGCGTCTGCCTGGGATGCGTGTGTGGCATTTCGTTGATGATGGTCGCGTCCAAAGGGTTGAGCGGGCACGTCGGCGATCTGAATGCCTGGCTGCGGGCGCTGTACTACATGGCGTTCTTCGCCAGCCTGGCCTGGGCCTTCCTGCGCGGAGGCGCGGCGGCAGGGGTGCATCTGCTATGGGTCGCGGCAGCATTGACGCTGGCGATACCCGCGGCCTCGCTCGTGGGCGGGCTGTTTCCTGCCTCCGGGCTTTGGGCGCACACGTCGGCCGCGGCGCTGGCAGTGGACGCGACGGCCCTGGCGGCAGGGCTGGGATTTGCCTGGATGGCAAAGGCCAGCGCGCGCAGGATCGGACGGGGCGACGCGGACAGCGTATGGGCGCCCAGAAGGCTCGCCGCGCGCGAGGGATAGCGGACCGCCGCGAACGGGCCGTGAACAAACGAATGGATGAACATGCGTAAAAAGAACAGATTGGAATGGCGGGATTGGATGTCGTCGGCTGCGCTGGCGGTGTCCTGTCTCTTATACACATCT
>NZ_QWFB01000010.1:0-47529 GCF_003576205.1 Achromobacter sp. K91
AGATGTGTATAAGAGACAGATCCCGGCCGATGGCCAATCTATCAACGCCGTTGGGCGCGGCTGGGCGGCCAATTCGGCCAGCGCCCGGCGCAAGACATCGTCACCGACGATGGCGGCGGGATCTGCGTACAGGGTGTTCAGGAACAAGCGGCTGGATGGGGCGTAAGGACTGCAACGCTGCGGTTGCGCGGCGAACATGGCGTGCACCGGGCTGATGGCGAGCGCGTCCGCGCCCTGGGCCGCGGCGGCGACAGCCAGTTCGCGCACGGCGCCAAAGTCGCCGTAGCCGCCGTCGCCAGGTTGGTCGGCATCGCGCCTGAGACTGTAGACCTGCGCGCATAGTCCCCAGCCGCGCGGCCGCACGCCGTCGGTCAGATCATCAAGGCCAGGCGCTTGGCGGGGCGCCACCGCAAGCACGGTCTGGCCGCATGCCAGGTGCAGCGTGTGGTATCCGGGCTCCTGCGGTGCGATCAGGCTGCCGTCGTCCGCGACCTCGCCGTCGCTGGTCTGGCCTGACTCGCACACGATGCGGTAGCGGCCGCGCGCGCAAGCGGGCAGAAACGCGGCCATGCCGCTGCGCGCGACCAGCAGGGGCGGCAGCCGGGCCCCAAGCTCCACGCCCAGGCGATGGTCGCTGTCGCGGATGTCATGGGCGTTGCCCGCCGGCAAGCCCATGCCCTCCAGCAGCAGCCGTAAAGTATCCGGCGACACTTGCTGCGGACGCTGGCGCGCGTCGGTCCAGTGTTCGGCGATGCCGGCTTTGGCGGCCAGCGCGGACAAGGCCGGATCGCCGGCGGACGTTGCGGTCATGCCGGTTCCTCCAGCAGCCACACGGTGCTGTCGCCGCACACCTCGCCGTGGACCAGGGCGTCGCGGGCGCCGGCCACGGATTCAAAGAGCAGCGTGGCATAGGCCTCGGCGCCCGCCTGCAAGGCCTCGGGCAGCGCCACGCGATCGGGGCCGAAGTTCGCATAGACCGTCAGGCGCGCGCCGCCTGCCAGTTCCCAGCGCGCGAACACGCCGCGTTCGCCGATCGCGGCCGCACCCAGGCTGACCGCGCCGGCCAGCCGGGGCGCGATCAGGCGGGCGCGCAGATGCAGCAGGACCGCGTAGTCCCGCATCCAGGCATGCGCGTCGGCGGCGCTGGCCCGTGGTTTGCTGGCCACGTAGGTTGCGGGATCGTTCGGGTCGGACAACGCGCCCGCGCCCTGGAATTCGGGAAAGCGCGAGAACTCGCGCCGCCGGCCGTCGCGCACCGCTTGCGCCAAAGCCGGGTCGGCATGGCTGGTGAAGTAGTGGAACGGCGTGCGCGCGCCGCGTTCCTCGCCCATGAAGATCAGCGGGATCTGTGGCGCCAGCAGCTGCAACGCGACCGCGGCGCGCAGCCGGGCGGGACTGTCCACCAGGCTGGCCAGGCGTTCGCCGCCCGCACGGTTGCCGGTCTGGTCATGGTTCTGCAGGAACAGCACGAAGGCGCTTGGCGGCAGTTCCGCGCTGGGTTCGCCCCGCGGTTGTCCGCCGCGGTAGGGCGAACGCTGCCCCTGGTACAGCCAGCCTTCGGCCAGGCAGCGCGCCAGCGCCTGGGCCGGCTGGGCGCTGTAATCGGCGTAGTAGCCGTGGCTCTCGCCGGTCAGGAGGCAATGCAGGGCATGATGCGCGTCGTCATTCCATTGCGCATCGAAGTCACCTTGCAGCAGGCTGGCGCGGTTGTCGTCGTTCTCCAGCACCAGATGCACATGGCGTTCGGCAGGAATATGCTGCCGCAGGTACTGGGCCAATTCATGCAGCCATTCATGGCCCGCAATCGCGTGCACGGCGTCCAGACGCAGCCCGTCGAAGCGGTACTCGGTCAGCCAGTACAGCGCGTTGTCCTTGAAGAACTGGCTGACCGCCGGCTGGCGGAAGTCGATGGCGTCGCCCCAAGGCGTGGCGACGTCTTTCCTGAAGAACGGCGCGGCATAGCGCGGCAGGTAATTGCCGTCGGGGCCGAAATGGTTGTAGACCACGTCCAGCATCACGCCCATTTCCAGCCCATGGGCCTCGTCGATCAGGCGCTTGAGCTCATCGGGCGTGCCGTAGGCCGTGTCGGGCGCGTAGGGCAGCACGCCGTCATAGCCCCAGTTGCGTGGCCCGGGGAAGTCGGCAATGGGCATCAGCTCCAGCAAGGTCACGCCCAGCGCCGCCAGCTCCGGCAGCCGCGCCAGCAGGCCCGCATAGCCGCCCTCCAGGCCGGCATGGGTTTCGTACAGCACGGCGTCTTCCCAAGGCCGTCCGCGCCAGGTGCCGTAGCGCCAGGGGTAGGAGTCCGGCGCGACCACGACGCTGTCGTCGTGCACGTCTCCGTGCTGCAGGCGCGAGGCGGGATCGGGCGCGACCGTGTCCGCGTCCAGGCGGTAGTGATAGCGGGCGCCGATGGGGCAGTCCACGTCGGCCTGCACGTAGCCGTCCGGGCCGGGGCTCAGGGCGATGGGAGGATGGCCTTCGACCTCGAGGGCGAAGCCCGCCGGCGCGGTCGGCGCCCACAGGCGAAAGCGCGTGACGCCGCTCTCCAGCGGGATTGCGCCTGAAGCATAGTCATGTGTCATGGCGGATCTCCCGGCACGTAGGTCGCCGCCAGCAGCGCCACGCTGCGCGCCGCCACCGTGACGGCGGCATCCGCCAGTGGCGCGGCAGGCGCCTGCGTGGCGGAATCCAGCTCGCGAATCCACGCCAGCGCGGGCGACGGCATCTGGAAAACCGTGTCCTCCGCGCCGGGATTCAATAGCAGCAGCGTCACGTCGACGCTGCCGTCTTCGCGGCAGGCGGCGCGGCGCAGGACCATGGCATTGGCCTCCGATTCCCAGGCCGCCGCGTCCAGTTCAGCGCCCGCCGGATCGAACCAGGAGATGGCTTGTACGCCAGGCGCGAGCTTCTGCCCCGCATCGCCGTAGCGCGCGGCGCGCGTGCTGGGGTGGGCGCGGCGCAGTGCGATCAGGCGCGCCGCGTAGCGGGATAGCTCACGGCCGTCATCGGACTGCGCCTGCGTCCAGTCCAGCCACGACAGGGCGTTGTCCTGGCAATAGGCGTTGTTATTGCCTTCCTGGCTATTGCCGAATTCGTCTCCGGCCAGCAGCATCGGCGTGCCATCCGCCAGGAACACGCAGGCGAGCTGGGCCCGTTGCACCCGTTTCCGGGTGTCCAGGATGGCGGCGTCCTCGGTCGGGCCTTCGGCGCCCCAGTTGTGGCTGTAGTTCTCGCCGTGGCCGTCGTTGCCGCCTTCGCCGTTGGCCTCGTTGTGGCTGGCGTCGTAGCTGACGATGTCGGCCAGCGTGAAACCGTCGTGCGAGGCCACGTAGTTGACGCTGCTCCAGGGCCGACGGTGGCGGCGGTCGAACAGGTCGCGCGATCCGCACAAGCGCGCCGCCATCTCGCCGCGCATGGCGGGATCCCCGCGCCAATAGCGGCGCGTCGCGTCGCGGAATTTGTCGTTCCACTCGGCGAAGCCCGGTGGATGGTTGCCCAGCTGGTAGCCATCCGGCCCCACGTCCCAGGGTTCGGAAATCAGTTTCAGGCGGGCAAGGGCAGGGTCCTGCAGCACGGCGTCGAAAAAGCCCGAACCCGGGTCATAGCCGGTGCCTTCGCGTCCCAGGGTCACGCCCAGGTCGAAGCGGAAGCCGTCGACGCCATAGGATTGCGCCCAATAGCGCAGCGAATCCGTGACCATTTGCAGGACGCGCGGATGTGACAGATTGACCGTGTTGCCGCAGCCGGTGTCGTTGATGTAATAGCGTTCGTCGCCCGGCACCAGGCGGTAGTAGCTGGCGTTGTCCAGTCCGCGCCAGGACAGCGTGGGTCCCAATTCGCTGCCCTCGCAAGTGTGGTTGTAGACCACGTCCAGAATCACTTCGATGCCGGCGGCATGCAGCCGGCGTATGGCCTGGCGCAGTTCGTTCGGATTGTGCTGCAGGTAGGAGGGCTCCGGCGCAAAGTACGACAACGTGCTGTAGCCCCAGTAGTTGCGCAGGCCGCGTTCGGTCAGGAAGCGGTCCTGCAGGAACGCATGCACCGGCAGCAACTCCACGGCGGTGACGCCCAGCCGCTGCAGGTGTTCGATGAAACGCGGGTCGGCCAGCGCGGAGCAGGTGCCGCGCAGGGGCTGGCGCAGGTCTTCGCGCAGCATGGAGGCGCCGCGCACGTGCACCTCGTAGATCACCGTATCGTTCCACGCCGTGGCCGGCGGCCGGCTGTTGCCCCAGGTGAAAGGCGCTTCTTCGGCCACGATGGCCTTGGGCATGGCGGGCGCGCTGTCGCGCCGGTCGATGCTGAGGTCGGCGCGCGCATGCTTCATGCGATAGCCGAACAGCGCGTCGCTCCAATGCAGCGGTCCGGTCAACTGCCGCGCGTAGGGATCGAGCAACAGCTTATGGGGATTGAAACGGTGCCCATTGCGCGGATCGTGCGGGCCGTGGGCGCGATAGCCGTACACCAGTCCGGGATGCGCGTCCGGCAGGTAGCCGTGCCAGATCTCGTCGGTGCATTCGGGCAGGTCGAAGCGGCGTAGTTCCTTGCGGCCCTTGGGATCGAACAGGCATAGCTCGATACGCGTGGCGTTGGCCGAGAACACGGCGAAGTTCACGCCCAGGCCATCGCTGACCGCGCCCAGCGGATGGGGCTGGCCCCCGGCGATGCGCGTGAATTGGGAGGGATCCATATGGATTCAGCCTTCGTAGAGCAGGAAGAGGGTGGACAGCGGCGGCAAGGTCAGGGACAAGGCCTGGGGCTGGCCATGGGACGCGCTGACGCCGGTGCTGGCGCCGCCCTGGTTGCCCTGGCCGGATCCGCCATAGTGCGTGGCGTCGGTATTCAGCTTTTCCGCCCAGCGGCCAGCCCGCGGCACGCCGATGCGGTAGTCGTGCCGCGCCACCGGCGTGAAATTGGCGACCGCGAGCACGTGATGGACGCCGTCGCTGCGGATGAATGCGACCACGCTGTTGTCGCGGTCGTCCAGGATCGTCCAGGCGAAGCCCGCCGGGTCGGCATCCAGCGCATGCAGCGCCGGCACCCCGCGGTACAGGCCATTCAAGTCGGCAACCAGCCGCTGTATGCCCAGATGGCCGGGACGGTCCAGCAGGTCCCAATCCAGAGGTACGTCGTGGTTCCATTCCCGTGGCTGGGCCATTTCCCCGCCCATGAAGAGCAGCTTCTTGCCGGGATGAGCCCACATGAAGCCGAGGTAGGCGCGCAGGTTGGCGAGCCTGGCGGCCGCGTCGCCCGGCATCTTGGCCAGCAGCGATCCTTTGCCGTGCACCACTTCGTCGTGCGATAGAGGCAGGATGAAGCGCTCGCTGTACGCATACACCATGCTGAAGGTGATGTCGTGGTGGTGATGCTTGCGGTGCACGGGGTCCTCGGACAGGTAGCGCAAGGTGTCGTGCATCCAGCCCATGTTCCATTTGTAGTGAAAGCCCAGCCCGCCGTCGGCGATCGGCGCGGTAACGCCGGGCCAGGCCGTCGATTCCTCGGCGACCATGATGGCGTCCGGCACTTCGTGGCGCACGGTGCCGTTGAGCGCCTGCAGGAACTGCACCGCCTCCAGGTTTTCCCGGCCGCCGTAGCGGTTGGGGATCCATTGGCCGGGCTGGCGGCTGTAGTCGCGATAGAGCATGGACGCGACCGCGTCCACCCTCAGGCCGTCGACATGGAAGCGCTGCAGCCAATGCAGCGCGCTGGCGATCATGAAGGCCTGCACCTCCGTGCGGCCCAGGTTGTAGACCATGGTGTGCCAGTCCGGGTGATAGCCTTCGCGCGGATCCTCGTACTCGTAGAGCGCCGTGCCGTCAAAGCGGGCCAGGCCGTGCGCATCGTCCGGGAAGTGCGCAGGCACCCAGTCCAGGATGACGCCGATGCCTGCGTGGTGGCAGCGGTCGACGAAACGGGCGAATGCGGCGGGCGGACCATAGCGGGCCGCGGGCGCGAACATGCCCAGCGGCTGATAACCCCAGGACCCGCCGAAAGGATGCTCCATGACGGGCAGCAGCTCCACATGGCTGAACCCCATGGCGCAGGCATAGGCCGGCAGCTTGTCGGCCAGCCGGTCCCAGATGCAGGCGTGCGATTCCGGTTCGTCAGGCAGCCAGGACCCGGCGTGCACTTCGTAGATGGACAGCGGCGCGTCCGTGGACTGGCGCGTGCGCCGCTGCGCCATCCAGGCCTGGTCTTGCCACGGATAGTCGGCGCCGTCTTCCACCACCGAGGCGGTGGCAGGCGGCGCTTCGCTGCGTCGCGCCAGCGGATCGGCCTTGAGCCGTAGGTTGCCGGCGCGGTCGGTGATTGCGAACTTGTAGCGTTCGCCGGCCTGCACGTCCGGGATGAAGATCTCCCAGACGCCGGCGCGGTGCCGCAGCCGCATGCCGTGCCGGCGGCTGTCCCAGGCGTTGAAATCGCCCACCACCGCCACGCGTTGCGCGTTCGGCGCCCATACCGCGCAGCGCAGGCCGGCCAGGCCGTCGACTTCCATCAGGCGCGCGCCCAGGGCCGTTCCCACGCTGCGCCATGCGCCTTGCGCCAGCTCCTCCAGCGTGCCGTCTTCCAGCAGGGTGCCGAAGGCATAGGGGTCGGCGGTGATCTGTTCGGCGTCGGGCCATTGGATCGCCAGACGGTACGAGGCGCCGTCGCCGGGGCGGGCGTAAGGAACGCGTCCAAGAAACAGTCCCTGGCCCTGTTCGCGCAAGGGGATGCGCGCGCCGTCGCCGTCCAGCGCCGCCACGGCCCGCGCGCCCGGGGCATACACCCGCACTTCGCCGTCGTGCGGCCCCAGGAAGGCATAGGGGTCGCTGTGCAGGCCGCTGGCCAAGGCGGCCAGTTCGACGGGCGCTATGGGGCTGATGCTGCCGCCTGCGGGCATGTCCTGGCTCATGATCGTGCATCCTCTTCGTCCACGGCGGCCGACAGCAGCAGGCTGCGCGCCAGTTCCGCCAGGGCGCACAGCGGTATCGAAATCCAGTCTGGGCGATGCGCGGCTTCATAGCTCACTTCATAGGCAGCCTTCTCCAGTTGGGCCAGGGCCAGCAGCGCGTCTTCATCCGCAGGCGGGATAAGCGCCGACGCGCGCGCATCGCGGTAGCCTTGCAGGAAGGCCTGGCTGGCGGTCTGGCGAAAGCGCGCCAATAGCAGGTCGCGCAGTTCTGCTGGCGCGACAGGCGCGCCCGGCGTTTCGCCCGCGCCGGCATTGGCGTCGGTCGGCGCGCCGCCGATGATGTCGGTGCGGGCGATCGAGGCGGCGGCATAGTCGAACGAACGCAGCATGCCCGCCACATCCTTGTAGGGCGAGGCGAGGGCGCGGCGCGCGTCCACGCTGATGACCGGTTCGCCTTCGAAGTCGATCAGATAGGCGTCCGCCTGCGCCACCAGCACCTGCCCAAGATGGAAGTCGCCGTGCACGCGCAGGCAAAGGACGCCGGTCTCGGCCTGCGCCATCGCCGCCACGCGCGCCGCCAGCCGGGCGCGGTGCTCGAAATACCATTCGGCGCAGGCGCGCGAAGGGGCTTCCAGTTCACCGAGCTGCGCGCGCAAGTCCTTTTCCGCGCGTTCGAGCAGGTCCTGGACGCGGCGCGTGCGCGCATCGGCGTCCGCCTGGCTGGCGGCGCGCGGCTGGAACGCGGGGTCGTCGGAGGCCTGCGACAGCAGGTTGTGCATCTGCGCCAGACGTTCGCCCATGGTGGCGGCCATTGCGGCGTAGCCCTGCAGGTCCTGGGCGAATTCGTCCGGACTCTGGTTCACCAGCAGCGCGTTGTCCAGCGTGCGCTTGAGCAGATCCAGCGTCCAGCTCCAGGCGTCGCCTTCGTTGGCGACGTAGCGGTGCGCCACCGCCAGCGTATGGACCACGCCGTCGGCATCCTCACGTTGGACCTCGCCCAGCAGCGCCGGCATGTTGGCGTAGCCGGCGCGCGTCAGATAGCGGGTCATTTCCAACTCGGGCGATCCGCCGGGCTGGACGGCGCGGATCAGCTTCAGTATCAGCTTGCCATCGACGACGACCGAGCTGTTGGATTGCTCGCCCGTCAGCCACTGCAGTTCGCCGTCCCCGGCGACCTCCAGGGCGGCCAGGCCAGCTTCGGGCAGGAAGCGGATCACGCCCGGCTTGTCGCCAGGCTTGCCGCCGCTGCGGCCGTCGAGCTCGCGGCCCTCTTGCATGGCCTGGACGATGCCGCGCACGAAGCCGGGCTGCAGAAAGGCGTCCGCCAGAATGCCGACCTCGGCCCCGCGCCGCACCCGCGCGATCGCATAATGCACCGCTGCCGTCTCGTCCCACACCAGCACGAAGGGCGCTTGCGCGCGCAGGCCCGTGACGCCGTCCTCGGGCTCGACCTCGGCCCAGTAATACTCGCCATCGGCCGCCGTGAACGGCGTGGCGTACGCCAGGCGTGCGCGGGCGGGCGGCTGTTTGGCCGGATACCAGCGCTGGCGCGCCAGGTACTGGGGCAGGACCTCGCGCTCCAGCGTAGCGCGGGAGACGTCGGTCAGCGCGGCGCCGCCGTGGGCGCGCAGCACCAGCGTGGTGAGTTCCGGCATCTGCGCGGGAGCGCTCGCATGCCAGTCTGGCGGCGCGGCTTCGTTGCTCAGGTCCAGCCAGTAAAACGCGTAGGGCGGCAGGGTCAGCAGATACGGCAGTTCACCCACGGCCGGGAAGGGCGTACCGCCCAGCATTTCGACTGGCACGCGGCCATTGAATTCCTGCAGCTGCAGTTCCACGGGCTGGGCGGCGTTGGACAGGTTGGCCACGCACAGGATGGTGGTGTCCTGCCATTGGCGCAGATAAGCCAGGATCTTCCGGTTGCCTGCGAAGATGAAGCGCAGCGTGCCGCGCCCGAATGCATGGCTTTGCCGGCGCTGCGCCAACAGGCGTCGGGTCCAGTTCAGGAGGGAATGCGGATCGCGCTGCTGCGCCTCCACGTTCACCGCTTCATAGCCGTACAAGGGGCCCATCAGCACCGGCAGCGGCAGCTGTTCGGGGTCGGCGCGCGAAAAGCCGCCATTGCGGTCGGGCGACCACTGCATCGGCGTGCGCACGCCGTCGCGGTCGCCCAGGTGCACGTTGTCGCCCATGCCGAGCTCGTCGCCGTAGTACAGGACGGGCGTGCCCGGCATGGACAGGAGCAGGCTGTTCATCAGCTCGACCCTGCGCCGGTCGCGCTCCAGCAGCGGCGCCAGACGGCGCCGGATGCCCAGGTTGATGCGGGCGCGCGGGTCCGCCGCGTACACGTTCCAGAGATAGTCGCGTTCGCGGCTGGTGACCATTTCCAGCGTCAGTTCATCATGGTTGCGCAGGAAGATCGCCCATTGGCAGGACGCGGGAATGTCCGGCGTCTGGCGCATGATGTCGATAATCGGGAAACGGTCCTCCTGCGCGATCGCCATGTACATGCGCGGCATCAGCGGGAAATGGAAGGACATATGGCATTCGTCGCCCGCGCCGAAGTATTCCTGCGCATCCTCCGGCCACTGGTTGGCCTCGGCCAGCAGCAAGCGGTTGGGATACTCGGCGTCGATCACGGCCCGGATGCGCTTGAGCACCTCGTGCGTCTCGGGCAGGTTTTCGTTGTTGGTGCCTTCGCGCTCGACCAGGTACGGCACCGCGTCCAGGCGCAGGCCGTCCACGCCCATGTCCAGCCAATAGCGCATCACGGCGAGCACTTCCTTGAGCACCTGCGGATTGTCGTAGTTCAGGTCGGGCTGGTGCGAATAGAAGCGGTGCCAGAAGTAGGCGCCGGCCTCGGGGTCCCAGGTCCAGTTGGATTTCTCGGTATCGCAGAAAATGACGCGCGTGCCGGCGTAGGCCTTGTCGTTGTCCGACCAGACGTAGAAGTTGCGCGCGGCCGATCCGGGTTTGGCCGCGCGTGCGCGGCGGAACCAGGGATGCTGGTCCGAGGTATGGTTGACCACCAGCTCGGTGATGACGCGCAGGCCGCGCGCGTGGGCCGCGCGGATCAGCTTCCTCACGTCGGCCACGGTGCCATAATCCGCGTGCACCCCGCGGTAGTCGGCGATGTCATAGCCGTCGTCGCGGCGCGGCGAGGGATAGAAGGGCAGCAGCCAGATCGTGTTGACCCCCAGGCTGGAGATGTAATCCAGCTTGGAGATCAGGCCGGGCAGATCGCCCACGCCGTCGCCATTCGAGTCGAAGAATGACTTGACGTGCAGCTGATAGATGACCGCATCCTTGTACCAAAGGCCGTCGTCCTGGAGAGGTTGGGTTTCACTGATCATGGCAATGGGCGTGCGGTGTCATCCATGCAGCGACAAGCGCCACACGCGATAGGGTTGATCGGGATGCAGGGTCAGTTCGCGGATCTGCCCCTGCCAGGGCTCGCTGCGTTCGGCCAACAGGTCTTCGGCGATCAGCCGGCCCGTGTCGGCCTCGCCGAACAGCCAGAAGGGCGCCTCGATGCGCGCCGCCTGCTGCTGGAAAGGATCCAGGCTGATGGCCGCGAGGATGAAATTGCCGCGGCCAGGCGTGGACTTGCAGAACGCCAGCACGCGGTCGTTGCCGCTATGCACCAAGGTCAGGCCCCGATGGCTCTGCAGCGCCGGGTTGGTCCGCCGGATCTGGTTCAGGCGGGTGATCTCCGCGCGGATGTTGCCCGGCGCAAACCAGTCGCGCTGGCGCAATTCGTACTTTTCGGAGTCCAGGTATTCCTCCTTGCCCGGCAAGGCCGCCGACTCGCACAGCTCGAAGCCGCTGTACATGCCCCACAGGCCGGATCCCAGCGCCGCCAGCGCGGCGCGTATCAGAAAGCCCGGGCGGCCCGAGGACTGCAGGAAGTAGGGATTGATGTCCGGCGTGTTGACGAAGAAGTGCGGGCGGAAGAAATCGGCGGCGGGCGGCGTGGAGACTTCCTCCAGATAGGATTCCAGTTCCGCCTTGTCATTGCGCCAGGTGAAGTAGGTGTAGGACTGGGTAAAGCCGATCTTCGCCAGCCGGTACATCATCTTGGGCCGGGTGAAAGCTTCCGACAGGAAAATCACGTCGGGATGCTGGGCATGGACCTCGGCGATCAGCCACTGCCAGAATGGCAGCGGCTTGGTATGCGGGTTGTCGACCCGGAAGGTGCGCACGCCATGCTGCACCCAGAACAGCACCACGTCGCGCAGCGCGCGCCACAGGGTCAGCTTGCGCGCGCGGCGCGCGGCGGCGCCGTAGAAGGCGACATTGACGATGTCCTGGTACTTCTTCGGCGGATTTTCCGCATAGCGCAGCGAACCATCCGGACGCCAGGAGAACCAGTCCGTGTGCCGCGCCAGCCACGGGTGGTCCGGCGAGCACTGGATTGCGAAGTCCAGCGCCACTTCCATGCCGTGGGCGCGGGCGGCATCCACCAGCCTAAGGAACCCGTCCAGTCCGCCCAGCAGCGGTTCAACCGCGTCGTGCCCGCCTTCGGCCGAACCGATGGCATAGGGGCTGCCCACGTCGCCGGGCTCGGTGCGCAGGCTGTTGTTGCGGCCCTTGCGGTTGCGTTGCCCGATGGGGTGTATGGGCGGGAGATACAGCACGTCGAATCCCATCTCGCGCACATCTGGCAGCCGTGCGATCACATCGTCGAAGGTGCCGTGCTGGCCGGGCTGCATGGATTGCGAGCGCGGAAACAGCTCATACCAGCTGGCGTGGCAGGCCTGGCTGCGATCCACCCAGACCGGATAGGGCGCGGGGCTGACGTATTCGAAAGGGCGGTCGTCCAGTTCGCGCATGGTGCCGGCCAGGTCTTCGTCCAGCAGTGCATCGATCTGTTGCGGTGTGGGCGCAGCCAGCTCGCCTTCGGTGGCCTTGGAGAACTTTTGCAGGGTCTCGCGCAACCTCATGGCGCCGGGGTGCGACGCGTTGCGGGCGCGCGCCAGCGCTGCGCGCAGCATCAGCAGGCCTTCCTCCACTTCCAGGCGCAGGTCCACGCCGGCCTGGTGTTTCACCTCCAGGTCATGGCGGAAAGTCTGCCAGGCGTCGAGCCAGGCGTGCACCACGAACTCGTGCGGCCCGATGCGGCGCGGACGGAACGAGGCTTCCCAGCGGTCGTTCAAGCCGCGCGTGAAGGGCGCGGCGCGCCACGAACTTTCATCCGCCGCGCGCCAGCGCAGTTCTGCGGCCAGCAGTTCATGGCCGTCCATGTAGATGTCGGCGCTGACGGGAATCCGCTCATGCGGGATGCTCTTGATGGGGAAGGCGCCACTATCCACGGTCGGACTGACCTGCTCGACCACGATGCGCTGGCTGATGGCGCCATCCATGCGGCGCGCCACGTGGCGCGAGGCTTCGCGCACCGGATGCGTAGGTTCGAGCAGATACATGGCGCAACCGGCGGGCGCAATGGCATTGCCTTGCAGCGCCAGGCCGTCCGGCACGCCTTCGGACAGGAAATCGGCCGGCGGCAGCAGCGGCGCCAACGCGCCCCAATCCACGCTAGCCTCCTCCGTATCCGAAGGATTGAGCGCCAGTACGACCGTGCCGGCCGCGCAGTCGCGCAGCAGCAGGGTGCAGTGGCCGTCGCGCCCGCCGGCCAGACGCAGCGGGCCGCGCAATCCGGCTTGTCCAAACCAGCGATTGGCCTCGGCTACGTCGGGCAACCGGGCATCGTCCTCGTCGTCGAACATGAGGACATCCGCGGATAGCGCCGCGGCCCAGGCGCCGCGCTTGTCCGGGGCCACGCGCGGCGGCGAAGCGATGACGGGTGCGATGGCGCGCAGCCTGCCATCTTCCTCCGCCAGCCAGCCGGACTTGTAGTCCCACCAGGGCAAGGACGAGCACAGGCCGTCCAGACCCGCGCCGCGCAGGGCCGCCAGCGACTCGGGCGTCAGTCCCTGCGCCCAGGCAAAAAATTGCGCGGTGCGATCCGGGCCGCCCACTGCCGCTGCCAATGCCGCCCAATCCTGGGCCGGCAGGCATTGCGGCGCGTGAAAGACGTAGCCTGCGGCGCCGCGTTCGGTCCAGCGCTTCAGCCGCGTGCTCCAGGCCTGCACAAAGCCGGGCGGTGGCGGCCCCGGGCGCAAGTGCAGCGCCTCGCGCACGTCGATGCTCATGCGCGGATCGCGCGCGGGGTTTTCGGCGGGCGGTTGATACCAGCCGGGGCCCGCCGTGTCGGCTACGGCGCCAATGGCGCAGCGGTCCATGACGATATCGAGATACAGCGCCAGGCCATGTTCGGCAAGCTGCCCGGCTGCGTGCGCGATCCAGTCGGCCATGGCCACGCGCTTGCCTGCCAAAAGCGCGCTGTCGGCATCCAGCGGGGCGGGCGAAGCGCCTTCCGGCCCCGACAGCCAGGGCGCCGGCATCAGCAAGGCATTGAATCCGCGTTGCCGCAGGCGTGAATAAAGGGCCGGCCCCAGCTCGCCGCCACGGGCGCGGACGTCCCCGGTTGCGCCGCCACGGGCGTGGTAGAGGCGCAGGGGAGCGTGGGGATGGATAGGCGGGGCTGTGGGCACCTGCGGTTCCTCCTGTGGGCGAGCCTAGACCGCGGGCGCGGGCAGCGGCCCGCCAGAACGCTGGCCAGCGCGCAGGGTGGCCACCTCGGCCACGGTTGGCACGCGGGGCTTCCTGCCGGTATCGGCCAGCGCGCGATAGAGCTCGGCGTAGGGCGCCGCGGCGGCGCGCCAGCTGAAATCCGCGCTCATGGCGTTGCGCTGCATGGTGCGCCAGAGCATGGCGTCCTCGCGCAAGCTCAGGGCGCGGGCGATGGCCGCGGCCATGGCCGCAGGGTCGTCGCCGTCGAACAGCAAGCCGTTGGAACCGGCCATTGCCGAGAGCGGCGCGCGCGGCCCGGGATCGTCGATCGTGTCGGCCATGCCGCCCACCCGCGAGCCTATCGGGATGGAGCCGTAGCGCATCGCGTACAGAGGCGTCAGGCCGAACGGCTCGAAGCGGCTGCCGTGCAACAGCATGTCGGAGCCCGCGTGCAGCCGGTGCGCCACTGCCTCGTCATAGCCGATGCGGGTGGCGCAGCGCCCGGGAAAGCGCGCGCACAACAGTTTCAGGGCCTCTTCCAGGCGACGGTCGCCCTGGCCAAGAATCGCGACCTGCAGGCGCGGGTGGCGTTCCAGCGCCTGCGGCAAGGCCTGCGCGGCGACGTCCGCCATCTTCTGTTCCGTCAGCCGGCTGCCCATCGCCAGGAGCACGGCTTCGGCGTCCTCATGCAACTCGAACTCGCGCTGCAGGGCCGCCTTGCAGCGAGCCTTGCGGCCCAGGTCGCGCGCCGAGAACCGCAATGAGCCCAGATGCGGATCGCGCACCGGATTCCACACCATGTTGTCGATGCCGTTGGGGATGGCCACCAGATCGGCGGCGCGCCGCCGCAGCAGCCCCTCCAGCCCGCAGCCGAAGGCGGGCGTCAGGATTTCCCGGGCGTAGGTATGGCTGACGGTGGTGACGCGGTCGGCGTAGCGGATGCCGGTCTTGAGAAAATTCAAGCGGCCCCAGGCGCCGGCGGCTTCGTCGTTACGGTAGCGTTCAGGGATGCCCAGGGCGGCGGCGCATTCCATCGGGAACTGTCCCTGGAACGCCAGGTTGTGGATGGTCATGATGCTTTTGACGTCGCCCGGGCCATATTCCCGCAGCAACAGCGGCACGAGTCCGGCGTGCCAGTCGTGCGCATGCAGCAGTTGAGGCCGCGCGATGCCGGGCAGGCCGCCCGCCACGCGCACCGCCGCATGGGCCAGCGCCGCGTAGCGCAGCGCATTGTCGGCGTGCTCGCGGTTGTCTTCGTTCAGATAGATGCCAGGCCGGTCATAAAGCGCGTCGTTTTCCAGCAGCAGGAAGTCCAACCCCGACTGCGGGCAATGCCCCGCCAGGAGCTGCGCTTCGCCGCCCGGCAGGTTGTGCAGCGGCGCCACTACCCGCAAGCGCTCCAGCCGCTGGCGCACGCCGCGGTAGGCCGGAAGCAGCACCGTCACGGGCACGCCGGCTTCGCACAGCCCGCGCGCCATGCCCGTTATGGCGTCCCCCAGGCCGCCCGTCTTCGCCAGGGGAAACGCTTCACCCGCCACTACCAGGGTTCGAATCTTTGTCATGCCAACTCCCTTTTAGGCGGATCGTCGAGCGCGTCCGCCGCAGGGATTTCATCCGCAAGCGCCGTGCCCGCGCCGGCACCGTCGCAGGCGTTAGAACGCCGGGAACGGCAATTGCTGATTCAGGCGTTCTGTCGGAATGCAGGCAAACGCGGGAGCATCGAATGAAGACTGTGGCGGACTTTGTGCTGGAACGGCTGTCGCAATGGGGGGTCAGGAGGATCTACGGCTACCCAGGGGACGGCATCAATGGCCTGATCGGCGCATTCGGCCGCACCCAGGAGCCGTTGGAGTTCGTCCAGGCCCGCCACGAAGAGGCCGCCGCGTTCATGGCCTGCGCCCACGCCAAGTTCACCGGCCAGGCCGGGGTCTGCCTGGCGACCTCCGGTCCAGGCGCCATTCACTTATTGAACGGCCTGTACGACGCCAAGCTGGACCATCAGCCTGTCGTGGCCCTGGTCGGCCAGCAAGCCCGCAGCGCCCTGGGCGGCGACTACCAGCAGGAGGTCGACCTGATCAGCCTGTTCAATGACGTGGCGCACGATTACGTGCAGATGGCCGCGACCGCCGAACAGGCGCGCCACATGATCGACCGCGCCATGCGCATCGCCCTGGAGCGGCGCAGCGTGACCTGCGTCATTTTTCCAAACGATGTGCAGGATTTGCCGGCGGTGGAAAAGCCCGCCCGCGAACATGGCACCGTGCCGACGGGCATAGGCTTGACCTCGCATGCCGGCGTACCCGGCGAGGCTGCGTTGCGCAATGCCGCCGACATCCTCAACCGCGGCGAACGGGTCGCCATGCTGGTCGGGGCGGGCGCGCTGCAGGCCGGCGCGGAAGTGCGCCAGACCGCTGAACTGCTGGGCGCTGGCGTGGCCAAGGCGCTGCTGGGCAAGGCGGCGGTGCCCGACAGCCTGCCGTACGTCACGGGCTGCATCGGATTGCTGGGCACGCAGCCCAGCTGGGACATGATGAACGAGTGCGACACCTTGCTGATGGTGGGCACGTCGTTCCCGTATTCGGAATTCCTGCCGCCGCCGGGACAGGCGAGGGCGGTGCAGATCGATCTGGACGGCCGCAAGCTCAGCCTGCGCTATCCCGTGGAACTTGGCCTGGTCGGCGACAGCCGGCTGACCCTGCAGGCGCTGATTCCCTTATTGCAGCCCAAGACCGCGCGCCGCTGGCGCGAACGCATCGAGGCCAAGGTCGCGCGCTGGCACGAAACCGTGGAGGCCCGCGCAATGGTGCAGGCCAAGCCGCTGAATCCGCAACGACCCTTCCTGGAACTGTCGAAACGGCTGCCGCCGCGCAGCATTCTGACCTGCGACTCGGGCTCGGCGGCGAACTGGTACGCGCGCGACATCGCGCTGCGCGAAGGGATGATGGGCTCGGTATCGGGCGGCCTGGCCACCATGGGCTGCGGCGTGCCTTATGCGCTTGCCGCCAAGCTGGCGCATCCGGATCGGCCCGTCATTGCGCTGGTCGGCGACGGCGCCATGCAGATGCTGGGCATGAACGAGCTGATCACCATCGCCCACCGCTGGAAGGACTGGGCCAACCCGACCTTGATCGTCATGGTCCTGAACAACGGCGACCTGAATCTGGTCACCTGGGAGCAGCGCGTCATGGGCGGCGACCCCAGGTTCGCGGATTCGCAATGGCTGCCCCAGCTTTCCTATGCGGAGTACGGCCGCCTGTTAGGCCTGGAGGGCATACGGGTGGACAGCCCGGACGCCGTGGGAGACGCCTGGGATCAAGCCCTGGCGGCAACCCGTCCGGTCGTGCTGGAAATGGTGACCGACCCCGAGGTGCCGCCCTTGCCGCCGCACATCCCGGCCAGGCAGGTGGCCGCGTACTTCCAGGCGCTGCGCAAGGAAGAGGGCGGCGCGGCGGGCGCGGCCTTGCGCGCGACCATCAAGCAATGGTGGGCCGGTTGAGGCCGCGGCCGCATCGATCGCATTCCGTCGTTCAGGAGCATGCCATGACCAAGTCCAAACCTTCCGGGCCCGCCCGGCCCGCGGACCCCAAGCAACCGGGTCCGGAGCAGCATCCCGCCGAACAGTCCAACCCCGACCCTGGCGGACATGAGACCGACCGGCACGGCCGTTGGCCGCCCGACAGCCTGCCCAACCCCATGCCGGGACTGGATCCCCAGCAGACGCCGGGAATCGACAGGCTTTGACGGACCGCGGCCTTCCGCGGCACAGTTTTTTTCACGAGGAGCACGTATGAACAAGCACCATGGATTGCGGGACATGTTTCAACCGGCCGACAACGCCACGCGCACGATGCGCGAGCTGATCTCCGGCACCGAGGCGCTCTTGCGCAGCACGGCTAGCTACGGCGGATCCGAGATCGAATCGGCGCGCGACAGCCTCAAGCACCAACTGGAGGCTGCCCGCGAACACGCCAAGGGCTGGGAACGGGCGGCCTGGGACCGCGCCAGGCATGCCTCCCATGCCGCCGACGAGTACGTCCACGAAAACGCCTGGAAGAGCCTGGCGGGCGCGGCGCTGATCGGCGTACTGGCGGGGGTGTGCCTCATGTCCGACCATAAGCGCCGCTGAGCGCCTAATCCTTTTTGCCCATTGATGGGGCGGGGCGTTTCCAGGACCATGCTCGGATTGCGCCGCAACACCGGAATCCACGATGAACCTCGACCCAGCCGCGCCACGCCGCAGATCGCTATGGGGGAAAGCCTTCGCGGTCGTAACCCTGATCGCGGCCGTGGCCGTCGTGCTGGCGTTCGCCGCCCTGCGCATCGCCGAGCAGCGCATCGCCAACATGCTGGGGCCGCGCGGCGAGGTGGGACAGGTGGATATCGGCTACCGGCAGGTGATCCTGAAGGACGTGACGATATCGGGCGGCACGGGGCAGGCCAGCGCCCGCGCGCGGCACGTGATCCTGGAGCCGGAGTGGTCTGCCTTTCTGCGGCACGAGACCGTCTTCAAGACCGTCATCATCGAAGGCTTCGACTTCACCGTGGTGCGCAGGGCGAATGGCGACATGGACATCGCGCCCGCCTTGCAGTCTTCCTTGCGGGCCGGCGCAGGCAATGACGGCCAATCCCGGCGCAATACTCCGATCCGCATCGCGCAACTGATCCTGCGCGACGGCCGGCTGGATTTCGAGGACGCGGCGGTCTCCCGGCCCGCGCATCGGATCCCGTTTTCTGGCGTCCAGGCGAGCCTGCGTCCGCTGACCCTCCCCGGCGACGGCGCGCGCAGCGAGATGGAATTCTCCGGCAATGTCGAAGGCAACCGCAACGGCGCGGCCACGGTACGGGCGCAAGGTTGGCTGGTGCTGGGCAGCACGGATGCCGACATCAAGGTGGCGGTGCGCAACATGGACATCCAGCATGCCGCGCCGTACCTTGCGGACAACGGCGCCACGTCCTTGGCTGCGGGCGCCATGGACCTGGACATGCGTACCGCCATCGCCAAGCGGCAACTGCAGGCCACGGGTACCGTGGCCCTGCGCGGCTTGCGCTTTGGCGGCAACGGCGACCTGTTTTCCTTGCCGCGCAAGGCGGTGCTGGCGGCGCTGAAGGACCAAAGCGGCACGCTGCGCTTCGACTTTGCCCTGGCGGGCGACCTGGACAATCCCAAGTTTTCCGTCACGCGCGGCTTTGCCGCCCAGGTGGCTCAGGGCTTCAGCCATGCGATCGGGGTGGGCGCCGAGGGCGCGGCCGAAGGCGTCACCGGCGCGGTGAAGGAATTGGGCAATGCCTTGTCGGACCTGCTCACGCCTAAACCTTGAACGACTGGCCCGTGTTGTTGCCGCGGCCGCCGTCCGCGGCGGGCTGAGCGTGGCCCCCCGCGTGCGCGCGCCGGCGCCTGAGCTTCACCTCCATCACGCCAAAGGCTGCCAGCGCCAGGAACAAAGGCGCGAACGCATATAGCGCGCGGTAGGCCAATACCGCGCCCAGCACCTCGGGGGCCGGGATTCCTGGCGCGAGCGTGGCCACGAAGATGGCTTCTGTCGTGCCCAGCCCGCCCGGCACGCGGATGATCAAGGCCGCGAAGCTGGCGCACAGCAGGATGCCGAGCACCGCGGGATAACTGGCCTTGCCCTGCAGCAGCAGGTGGATGATGGCGCCCATGATCACCCACGACAATGCCGCAACCGCGCTCTGCGCCGCCGCCATGCCGGCGCGGGGCAACACGGCGTGCTGTCCCATCAAGGTCCAGGACCGCCGCGTGGCCCGCGCACATACTGCCACGTAGCCGGCCGCCAGCAACAACAGCGCCGCACCCAGCACGCGCAGCAGATTCGAACCGATGGCCCACCCCTGCGGCACGGGCACGGCGCCCGCGACGAACAGCGCGCCAGCAACCCACGCGTAACCTACCCAGTTGGAGACCGCGGAAAACAGGGCCACCCGGGTCGCCACCGACTTGCGGCAGCCCAGCCGGGCGTACAGCCTGAGGCGCGCGCCCAGGCCTCCGAGCAGGACGCCCAGGCTCAGGTTCAGGGCGTAGCTCATCATGGCCACCCCCAGGGCCTTGGCCCAGGGCAGGGTATGGCGGGTGTAGCGCTTGCCCAGCAGATCCAGGGCGCCATACGCCAGGTAGCCCGCCACGACCAGCGCGGCGGCGATGGCTATCGTCCCCGGCGGTATCCTGCGCATGGCGACCCAGACCTGGGCCCAGTCGATCGAGCGGCCAAAGTAGTACAGCAGCGCCGCCACCAACGCCAATACGATCACAGGCAAGGCACGCTTGACTCGCGGCCAGCGGTGGCGCCAGGCGCGCGTCAGCGTGGAGCGGAACACTCTCATGCCGACTCCTCTTGCGCCGCGATGGGCAGCGACTTCAGGCGGGGCTTGTGCGCGGGCAGGCTGCCGGCCCAGGCGGGAAAGCGCCGCAGGAAATGGAATACCACCACGCCGATCCACAGCCGCCGCAAGCGCCGCCTGGATCCCTCGGGCAGCTCGATGCGCCGGCAATCCTGTTCGATGAGCCGGTCCAGGCTGCGGCGCAGCGCGGCGTTCAAACCGGCGTCGCGCGCCACCACGTTGGCCTCCAGGTTCAGCGCCAGGCTGAGCGGGTCCAGGTTGCTGGATCCGATGGTGCTCCAGTCGCGGTCCACGCATGCCACCTTGCCGTGCAGCGGACGCTTGCAGTACTCATAGATCTCCACGCCTGCATCGATCAGATAGTCATACAGCATGGACGCCGCCAGCCGCGCGACCAGCACGTCGGGTTCGCCTTGCAGCAGCAACCGTACGCGCACGCCGCGGCGAGCGGCGTTGGCCAGATCGTGCAGCAACTGATAACCAGGGAAAAAGTAGGCGTTGGCGATCAGCACGTCTTCGCGCGCGGCGCGCACGCCGGCACGGTAATAACGTTCGATGTCCGTCTGGTGCTCGATGTTGTCGCGCACCACCAGACGGCCGCCGCCGTCGCCCTCCGGCATGGGATCCAGACGCGCCGGCCGCCGCCGCTTGCGGGTCCACGCATCCACCGCGAGCGCCTCGCGCGCGTAGTCCGCGATGTCCGCGGCCAGCGGTCCCTCCACCAGCACCGCATAGTCCTGCTTGGCTTGGGGCCCGTAGTCCGGCAGGTGATCAGCGGAAAAATTGATGCCGCCGACAAAGGCCATCTGACGATCCACCGCCACGATCTTGCGGTGCATGCGCCTGAACACATTGGTGCGCACGCCGAGAAAGCGCGGGCGGGGATCGAATACGTGGACGCGGATGCCGCTTTCGGTCATGGCGCCGACAAAGGCGCCGTCCAGCTCGTCCGAGCCATAGCCGTCCACCGTCAGGTCCACGCTGACGCCGCGGCGGGCCGCGGCGATCAGGGCGCGCTGGAATTCCTGCCCCACGGCGTCGTCGAACAGGATGAAGGTTTCCACCAGCACTTCGCCGCGCGCCGCGGCGATCGCATCGAGCACGGCCGGAAAGTAGCCCGTGCCATTCTCCAGCAGCGTGTAGCGGTTGTTCTCGCGCCAGCGCAGGTTCATAGCGAGATCTCCGCGCAGATCGGCACATGGTCGGACAGGCGCGACCAGACCCGCGAGGCCAGCGGCACGGGTTGCCAATCCCGGACGTTGCGCACGTAGATGCGGTCCAGCCGCAACAGGGGCCAGCGCGCCGGAAACGTGCGGGCGGGGCGGCCCAGGCGCGACGTGAAGACCTCGCGTGTGCCGCAATCCCGCATCAGCGCGTCGGCGCGCAGGCGCCAGTCGTTGAAGTCGCCCGCGATCAGCAGCGGTTCGCCAGCGGGCACGCCTTGCGCCACCAGCTCGCACAGGCGACGCAGCTGCTTGCCCCGGTGGCCTTCCAGCAGGCCCAGGTGCACGCATATGGCATGGACGGGCATATCCAGCGAGGGCACCCGCAGCACGCAGTGCAATAGTCCGCGGCCTTCGTGTCCATGCACCGTCACGTCATGGTTCTCGTGCTGTTCAATGGGATACCTCGACAGCAGCGCATTGCCATGATGTCCCGCCGGGTAGACCGCGTTGCGGCCGTAGGCAAAATCCGTCCACAGCGAGTCAGCCAGGAATTCGTACTGGGACAAGGCGGGCCAGCCCTGGTGCCGTTCCGCGTGCCCCTGGTGTTCTCCCAGCACTTCCTGCAGGAAGACGATGTCGGGGCTCGCCATCCTCAGCGCCTCGCGCAGTTCGTGCAGCATGAAGCGGCGGTTGAAGCTGGTGAAGCCCTTGTGCGTGTTCACGGTCAACACGGTCAGCGTGGTGGCATCGATGTAGCGGGAGGAGGGCATGGATGCTCCGGATGGGTCGATCCGCACAGCGGAGCAATCCGCGTTCCCAAAACGTAAAGAGGCGTAACCGCCGGGGTGGCGCCAGGCTTGTTGCGTCACAAACCGAATGAGCAAATGCGAAATGCGCAGTTCTCATCCGTGCAGGCCAGGCCTACGATCCGAAGCTTCTTCCTGGTGGACGACCCATGACCGAACTGCTGCGCATCCAGAACCTGACCGTGGACCTGCCGCCCGGCGCCGACCGGCCGCATGCGCTGCAGGACTTGTCGCTGAACATCAGCGCGGGCGAAATCGTCTGTGTGGTGGGTGAAAGCGGCTCCGGCAAATCGCTGACGGCCGGCGCGGTCCTGGGGCTGCTGCCCCAGGACGTGCGCGCCAGCGCCGGCCAGGTGCTGTGGGAAGGGCAGGATCTGCTGCGGCTGGCGCCCGAGGCCTTGCGCCGGCTGCGCGGCCAGCGCATCGGCATGATCTTCCAGGAACCGATGACGGCGCTCAATCCGCTGCGCACCATCGGCGACCAGATCGCGGAAGTGTTCCGCACCCATACCCGCCTGGGACGCACCGAGATCCGGCGCCGCACGCTGGACCTGCTGGAGTCCGTGCGGCTGCCGGACCCGCAACGGGCGCTGGGCGCGTATCCGCATGAATTGTCAGGCGGCCAGCGCCAACGCGCCATGATCGCCATGGCGCTGGCCCTGGAACCCGCCTTGCTGATCGCCGATGAACCGACCACCGCGCTGGACGTCACCACGCAGGCGCAGATCCTGCATCTGATCCACGACCTGCAGCGCCGCAAGGGCACGGCCGTGCTGTTCATTACGCACGACTTCGGCGTGGTCGCCGAGATTGCCGACCGCGTCGCGGTGATGCAGCGCGGCGTGCTGGTGGAAAGCGGCGCGGCGCGGCAGGTGCTGGAGCATCCGCGGCATCCCTACACGCGCGCCTTGATCGCAGCGGTGCCGCCGCTGGCGCCGGCCGCGGTCCGGCCGGAACTGCGGGGCGATGCGCCCATCATCCTGAGCGCGCAAGCCGTCTCCAAGACCTACCGCAAGCGCGGCTGGTTCGGCCGCCCGGGGCGCGAAACGCGGGCGCTGGACGACGTGACGCTGGCACTGAAGGAGGGCGGCACGCTGGGCATCGTGGGCGAAAGCGGGTCGGGCAAATCCACGCTGGCGCGCGCCTTGCTGGGCCTGGCGCCGCCGGACGCGGGTCGCATCTCGCTGGCCGGGGCGCCCTTGGCGCTCCATGGCGGCGCAGCACGGCGCGAGCATGCGCGGCGGGTGCAGATGGTGTTCCAGGATCCCTATGGTTCATTGAATCCGCGCCAGCGCGTCGGCGAAATTGTGGCGCGCGGCCCGATCGTGCACGGCACGCCCAGGCGGGAAGCGCTGGCGCGCGCACAGGAGCTGTTTGAACTAGTGGGCTTGTCGCCGGACGCCGTGCGGCGCTATCCGCATGAGTTCTCGGGCGGGCAGCGTCAGCGCATCGGACTGGCGCGCGCGCTGGCCATGCGGCCGCGCGTGCTGATTGCGGACGAGCCCGTATCGGCGCTGGACGTGTCGGTGCAGGCGCAGGTGCTGGCGCTGCTGGCGCGGCTGCGCGAGCAATTGGGCCTGTCCGTCCTCTTCATCACGCACGATCTGCGCGTGGCCGCGCAGGTCTGCGACGATATCGCGGTGATGCAGAATGGACGGGTGGTGGAAGCGGGGGCCTGCGCCCAGGTCTTCGGCCAGCCCGCGCATCCCTACACGCAGGCGCTGCTTGCCGCCGTGCCGGGTCGGCGCTGGGATCCAGCCTCGGCGGCGTTGCGTCAGGCGGCCTGAGCCGCGCAACGCTATACCGTGCGGGCGGCCCAGAAGGCGGTGCGCACGGCGGGCGAGGCCGCGATGCTGGCGGTCACGCGGTCCAGGTCCAGCTCGTCGACCGAGGCTTCGCTCAATGCCGCTTCGATTTCGACTTCGTTCTCGCCGAACTGGTCTATCTTCAGTTCGGACAGGGGCAGCTGTTCGGTTTCGAGCACGTCCTCCAGCACTGTCATGGCCGCCTGCCGCTGTTCCACGTTCGCAATTACATGTATCACGGTCGTGACTTCCGTGGTCTGCGAGTCGACCGGCTGGCGGTTGACGTAGCTGACGACCGGGCGCAGCAAGGTGTTCGCCGCCAGCACGAAGGCGGTAGCGGCGACCGCTTCCAGGATCAACGATGCCCCCGCGCAGGCGCCGATGGCGGCGGAGCCCCACAGCGTGGCGGCGGTGTTCAGGCCGCGGATGCTGCCGCCTTCGCGCATGATGGCGCCGGCGCCCAGGAACCCCACGCCCGAGACCACGTAGGAAATGACGCGCGAGCCGCCATCGGCGCCGCCCACGCGAAACGCCAGGTCCACGAAGATGGCGGCGCCCACCGCCACCAGCACATTGGTGCGCAGGCCGGCCGTGCGCTGGCGGAACTGGCGCTCAAAGCCCACCACGGAGCCCAGCACGAACGCGGTCAACAGGCTGACCAGGGTATTGGCCAGCGTGATGAATTGGATGTTTTCGAAGTTCTTCATTTTCTTCTCTCTTCTTCTACAGCATGTTATGGATGGCCGCGGACGGGCTCAGGGCAGGCGCCAGACCGACGCCAGGACCAGCAGCAGTCCGGCCAGCCAGATCAGCGCCAGCAGGACGACGCGCGCAATCATCAGGGTTTTGTACGGATCTTTCATGACAGCCTCCCGGCCGCGTTGGCGTCAGGCGGGCAGCACGGCGATGGCCGCGCCGGACTCGCATTCCCAGTGCACCCGGCGCACGTCCGGGCTCTGGCCCAGCCGCAAGGCGACCGCGCCCAGCAGATTGCGCAGATGCGGCGGGCATTGCAGCGTGACGACGGTGGACGCCAACTGACCCGATTCGGCGCGCGATATCCGCACCGCCTGCACGCGCAGGTCCAGGTCGCGCAGTTCGTAATAGAGCTGCTTGCGCAGCGCGTTGAGCGTGTCGCCCAGGCTCACGATGGTGAATTGGTAAGTGGAAGAGGCCGTCTTGGGCGCTGCCGCCATGGGCGCGGCCGCGCCGGTCCGGTCCGGGAAGGGCAGGAATTGCTTGATACGCATGATCGTCTCCTTAGCGGGGAGTACGGTGGAAGGTCCACATGCATGCGCCGCGTGGCCGATGCGCAGGCGCGCGCACCAAGGCGCAACGCATCGCGTCGGCAAGCAGTAGGGGAGAGGGCTGGCGGTCCCGCGTCGGGGACCGAAGAGCCGGGTCCTGGCTTTCAGGCAGGACCGGCGCGGACTATTTCCGCGGATCCTGCGTCAAGCGGCGCTTGCAGTCGTGTTCCGACTACATCCGTCGTTGTCCACATTGATCTCTGGTGAGTTGAAGGTGCCCGCAGTATATCGTCGACCTAGGGTAAACACCAGTAAAAATGCCGCAAAGAAGCGAGTCCGCAGCATGGCATTGCCTGGGGATCCTCGGATGCGGGAGAGTCCGGATTCATGTAGTATTCAGTTTCCCGTAAGAAAGAGAGCAAGGCGGGCGCTCTATCCGTTTGCTGCCCCGGCAGCCTGAGCCGTCCGCCATCTATGACTGAAGACCCACCCTCTAGCAGGGCGCCGCAAGCAAGCCGGCGCCCGGTGCCCAATCTTCCCGCCACGGCCCGGGCGCGCAGCCCGCAAGCCGATTCCATGTTCGCCGCCGCGGCCACGCCGCGCCTGGGCGGCCGCGCTCCGCCGGCCGTCCCTGGGGCCGTTCGCGCCCGCACTGAGTCTCGTGTCCGCATCCGCGGCGCATTCCCCTTGATCCTGTCCGGCGCCGCGTGGCGCACGGTCCCGATTTGCATGGAATCTCGATGATTTTCGATTGGATGTCCGACCCCACCGCCTGGCTGGGCCTGGCGACCCTGGTCGTACTTGAAATTGTGCTGGGTATCGACAACCTGGTGTTCATCGCCATCCTGGCCGACAAGCTGCCGCCCGAACAGCGCAACCGCGCACGGCTGATCGGCCTGACGCTGGCGATGGTGATGCGCCTGGGCCTGTTGGCGAGCATCGCATGGGTGGTCACGCTGACCGAACCCATGTTCACGCTGCTGGGCGCTGAGATCTCCGGACGCGACCTGATCCTGATACTGGGCGGCCTGTTCCTGCTCTTCAAGGGCACCATGGAGCTGCATGAACGCGTGGAAGGCAGCGCCAGCCACGAGCAAGGCCAGAAGCCGCAGCATGCCGTGTTCTGGCAGGTGATCCTGCAGATCGTGGTGCTGGATGCGGTGTTCTCGCTGGACTCGGTGATTACCGCCGTGGGCATGGTGCAGGACCTCAGCATCATGATGATCGCGGTGATCGTGGCCATGGCCGTGATGATGCTGGCCAGCCGCCCGCTGATGGCTTTCGTGGGCCGCCACCCGACCGTGGTGATCCTGTGCCTGGGCCTCTTGCTGATGATCGGCTTCAGCCTGGTGGCCGAAGGCCTGGGCTTCCACGTGCCCAAGGGCTATCTGTATGCCGCGATCGGCTTCTCGATCCTGATCGAGCTGTGCAATCAGCTGGCGCGCCGCAATCGCGTGAAAGGCACGCACGCCCTGGGCCGCCGCCAGCGCACCGCGCAGGCCGTGTTGCGCCTGCTGCGCGCCGGCCGCGCCGGGCAGTCCGCCGGCCAGGCCGACGAGGTGGCCGCGCTGGTCGACGGCGCGGACGGCGAACCAGCTTTCGCGCCCGAGGAAAGCACCATGATCGAACGCGTGCTGTCCATCGGCGGGCGGGACGTGCGCTCCATCATGGTGGCGCGCGGCGACATGGTCTGGCTGGACGTGGCCGATACGCCGGAGGCCATCGTGCGCAAGTTCGGCAGCGGCCATTCCCGCCTGCCGCTGTGCGCCGGCGATCCGTCCAATGTGCTGGGCGTGCTGCACTTCAAGGACCTGCTGCCGCTGCTGCAGAACCCTGGCCCGATCGACCTGGTGGAGCTGGCGCGCGAGCCGCGCTACGTGATGGAAACCATGCCGGTGCTGAAGGTGCTGGACGAGCTGCGCGGTTCGCGCGAGCACATGCTGATCGTGGTCGACGAGCACGGCGTGTGCGAGGGCCTGATCACGCCCATGGACGTGCTGACCGCCGTTGCGGGCGACCTGCCCGAGCATCAGGAAGACCAGCCCGAAGCCTTGCAACTGGCGGACGGAACCTGGCTGCTGGAAGGCCGCCTGGCCGTCGCTGAAGCCGCGCGCCTGCTGGACGCGCCGGACCTGGCCGAGGAATACCCGGACGCGACGCTGGCGGGCTGCTTGTTGCGCGCCGGCGGCCGGATCCCTGACGCCGGGGACGCGATCGAGTGGCGCGATTGGCGCTTCGAGGTCACCCGCCGCGACGGCCTGCGCATCGACCAGGTGCGCGCCAGCCTGATGCGCGCAGAGGCGCCGCAAGCCGGCTGATATCGCTCGACCGGCGCCTGCACCACGATGGGGATGCCTGAAGGCATCCCCATTTTTTTGTCTGTGTGTTGCGCCTTATCCGTTCTTCGCCTTGAAAGCAATAGATCACAGCCTATGGCCAGTATTGGTGAAAGTAAAACTCTGTGCGAAGATTGCGACAGATTTCACGACTTTGGATCTCGGCGCGGTTTGCCGAAATCAGCATTTCCGTACGGCGCGTCTTTGCATTTTGTTATCTCTTTCCGGGGTACACCGCATGGGCAGTACGCAGTCTGCATTCAAGGAAATCAGTGGAAGAGGAATCGCGGCGTGGCTGATGGTGGCTGCGCCGCTGTGCTTTGCGCAGCCTGCGCATGCCCAGTCCCAGTCGGCGGATGACGCCAACAAAAGCAACAACCCGCTGAACCTGGCGGCGTCGTTGAATTTCCAGAATTACTACACGCCGAAGTTGTTCGGCAGCAACGCCCACACCAACGACTTCCTGATCCGGCCGACGATCCCTGTCGCGCCGGGCGAGCTCGTCGGCGTGCCGCAGATATTTCGCATCACGGCCCCAGTCAGTACGCGCCCCGAGGCCGACGGCAGCTACAAGACCGGCCTGGGCGACATCAATGTGTTCGACATTTTCCTGTTGCAGCAGGGCGCGGTGGACCTGGGCGTTGGGCCGATGCTGACCATGCCCAGCGCGACCAGCAGCGAGCTGGGAGCGGGCAAATGGTCCGCCGGGCTGGCCGGCGTGGCGGTGCATGCCAGCAAGGAAGGGCTGCTGGGCGCGCTGGTGCAATGGCAGCATTCCTTCGCCGGCCAGAATGCGCGCGACACGGTGCACACCGCCACCTTCCAGCCGTTCCTGATACGCAATCTGCCGCAAGGCTGGTATTTGAGGTCCACCGCAACCTGGACCTTCGACCTGCAGAAGAACGACTACTACATTCCCTTGGGGCTGGGCGCGGGCAAGGCCTGGCGCGTCGGGAAGAACATCTTCAACGTGTTCGCGGAACCGCAATGGACGGTTGCGCACAAGGGGGAGGGCCTGCCTCAGTTCACCCTGTTCGCCGGCTTGAACATCACCTTCGGGAATTGATCCCGTCAGCGTTTTTCTGGTCTTTCGGAGTGTAGGGATGCGGAGCGCGATTGCGGCAGTTGCAGGGTTGTTGGCGGTTCTGGCCGGATTGGTCCTGCCGTCTGCCGCCTGGGCCACTGAAGGGGCGCTGGGCCGCCAGATCACCGGCACCAACGTGCAGCCCAACGCCGGCATCGTGTCTCCCGAGCCTATCTGGGCCGTCAACCTGTCGCAGATCTACCTGGACGGCACCGTGGGCGGCAGCCGCGAAGTGCCGGTAGGAGGCCGTACTTCGCTGGGCCTGGACGCGAAAGTCGCGTTCACCCTGGCTACGGTCCTCAAGACCTGGGACACCGGGCCAGGGCGCTGGAACTTCGCGTCCAGCTTCACCTTGCCCTACGTCTGGACCAAGGTGAATTCCACCGTGACGGGACCAGGCGGGCGCAGCATAGACCAAAGCGATACCGCCTCGAACCTGTTCGACCTGTACTTCTCGCCCATCATCGCGGGCTATCACTTTTCCGAAACGTCGCACATGGCGCTCAGCCTGAACATCTGGGCGCCCACCGGCAAGTACAACGCCGACGACATGGCCAACCCCAGCCTGAACAACTGGACCTTCATTCCTCAGGTGGCCTACACCAAGATATTTCCGGAATCCGGTTTTCAACTGGACACCGTGGCCGGCGTCCAGTTCTACACCCGCAACAACGCCACGGACTATCGCAACGCGCCGCTGTTCAGCATGGACGTGATGGGCCGCAAGATCTTCAGCAACGGGGTGAGCGCGGGCTTGATCCTGGGCACCATCCAGCAACTGGGCAGCGATTCGGGACCGACGGCCGACCGGCTCAACGGCTTCAAGGGGCGCGACTGGGCGCTGGGCCCGATCCTGACCTATGACACGAAGCTGGCGGACAAGCGCTCCTTGTCCCTCAGCCTGCGCTGGGTACCCACGATCAGCAGCACGAAGCGTCTGGACAGCAACGATACGGTCATGGCGACCGCGACGCTGGTGTTCTGAACGTCAGCACGATTTCAAGGGGCTGCCAGCCCCGGGCGCGGCACCGCCACGCCTGAACCATCAGCTTTCGGGTGATTGAAATGGCAAAGCAGACAACAGGAAAGACACGCTACGCCAGCGCATTGCTGCTGGCCGGCGTGGTGCTGGGCGCGGGCGCCAGCACCGCCTATGTGGTCATGGGCAAGGACGGGCCGCCCGAAGCGGTGAAGGTGGTGCTGGGCGACGGCAAGAGCGGCCCGGCGGGCATGGCCTGGGTACCCGGGCGCGAGTTCCTGATGGGCAGCAGCCACAAACTGGCCCAGCCCAATGAAATGCCGGCGCACAAGGTATCCGTCAGCGGCTTCTGGATGGACGTGAACGACGTGACCAACGCGCAGTTCCGCCGCTTCGTCGAGGCCACCGGCTACGTCACGACGGCCGAGCAGAAGCCGCGGTGGGAAGACTTGAAGGTGCAGTTGCCGCCTGGCACGCCGCGCCCGGACGACAGCCTGCTGGTGCCCGGCGCCATGGTGTTCGTCGGCACCGAAAGCGAGGTCTCGCTGCGCGACTATTCGCGCTGGTGGCGCTATGTGCCCGGCGCGAACTGGCGCCATCCGCAAGGACCGGGCAGCTCCATCGCCGGCAAGGACGACCACCCGGTGGTGCAGGTGTCGTACCAGGACGCCATGGCCTATGCCAAATGGGCGGGCAAGCGCCTGCCGACGGAATCCGAATGGGAAATGGCCGCGCGCGGCGGGCTGGAGCAGGCCACCTATGCCTGGGGCGAGGAGCTGCTGCCGCAGGGCAAGGCCATGGCCAATATCTGGGACACGCAGCAACAGCAGCCGTTTCCGGTGGTGAAGGATGAAAAGGTACAGGTCGGCACCATGCCGGTGGGCAGCTTCTCGCCCAATGGCTATGGGCTGTACGACATGGCCGGCAACGTCTGGCAATGGACCGCCGACTGGTACCGCGCCGACGCCTTCAAGATCCAGGCGCAGTACCGCCAGCCGCCCGCGGATCCGGCGGGGCCGGCCGACAGCTACGACCCCGACGACGGCATCGTGCCGCCGGCCGCGCCCAAGCGCGTGACGCGCGGCGGCTCGTTCCTGTGCAGCGACACCTATTGCATCAGCTACCGCACCAGCGCCCGGCGCGGCACGGATCCGATGAACGGCATGTCGCACCTGGGATTCCGCACCGTCATGACGCCCGCGCAATGGAAACTGGCCCAGACCGCCAGGAACGGCATCGCCAGCCGCTAGCCGGCATCACGCAGGAGAGGAAATGCCGATGAGCAAGCGCGACAGCATTCTGGAACTGGAGCGCGCCATGGCGCGCGCGGTGCTGGGGCAGGCCGCCGTCATCCGCGAGGTGCTGCTGGGCCTGTTGGCCGACGGCCACCTGCTGCTGGAAAGCCTGCCGGGGCTGGCCAAGACGCGCACCGTCAAGACGCTGGCGCAGCATCTGGCCGCGGCAATGAGCCGCATCCAGTTCACGCCCGACCTGCTGCCTTCGGACATCACGGGCGCAGAGGTGCTGCAGCAGGACGCGCAGGGCGCCAGCCGCATCCAGTTCCAGCAGGGGCCGCTGTTCGGCAACCTGATCCTGGCCGACGAGATCAACCGCGCGCCCGCCAAGGTGCAGGCCGCGCTGCTGGAAGCCATGGAGGAACGCCAGATCACCGTGGCTGGCACGACCCACCGCATGCCGCAGCTGTTCATGGTGCTGGCCACCCAGAACCCGATAGAGCAGGAGGGCACCTATCCCTTGCCCGAAGCGCAGATGGACCGCTTCATCATGAAGATCGTGCTGGACTACCCCGACCCCGCCAGCGAAAGGCAGATGCTGGCCATGCTGCGCGGCGAGTCGCGCCAGGACGCGGAACCCGCCGGCGCGCCGCTGAGCCAGGAGGACCTGTTCGCCTGCCGCGCCGAGGTCGACCGGGTGCACGTGTCCGAAGCGCTGGACCAGTACCTGGTGGACCTGGTCAACGCCACCCGCCACCCGGGCGGGCATGACGCCGACCTGGCGCGCTGGATCCAGGTCGGCGCCAGCCCGCGCGGCGCGATCGCGTTGGACAAGGTGGCGCGCGCCCACGCCTGGCTGGCGGGGCAGGACTATGTCTCGCCCGATGATGTGCGCAGCGTGGCCCGGCCGGTGCTGCGGCATCGCCTGCACCTGTCGTATGACGCGGTCGCCGACGGCGTCTCGGCGGACCAGGTGATAGACAAGCTGCTGGACACGGTCGCCGTGCCGGTCTGAGCCCGCCATGCCTTCCGCCGCTCCTTCCCCGGAAGTCCAGGTCCACATCAAGGACCTGATGGCGCTGGAACCTGCCGCGCGCGGCCTGGGGTTCTTCAGCCGCCAGCCGGTGCGCAGCATACTGGCCGGCCAGCATGGCTCGCGCCTGCGCGGGCGCGGCCTGGACTTCGAGGAGCTGCGCCGCTATCTGCCCGGAGACGATCTGCGCCAGCTGGACTGGCGCGCCTCGCAGCGGTTGGGCAAGCCCTATGTGCGCACCTACAGCGAGGAGCGCGACCGGCCGGCGCTGGTGGTGGTGGATCAGCGCATGGGCATGTATTTCGGTTCGGTGCGCAGCTTCAAGTCTGTCGTGGCCGCGCGCATCGCGGCGCTGTCGGCCTGGATGGCCTATCTGGCGGGGGACCGCGTGGGCGGCCTGGTGTTCAGCGATGCGGGCATCGACAACGTGCGTCCGCTGCGCAGCCGCGAACGCATCCAGGCCCTGTTCGCCGCCATTGCGCGGCGCAGCCAGTCCATGGGCGCGGACCAACCCGATGTGGACGCGTCCGGACGGCTGAACGAAGCGCTGCAAGGGGCGCTGGCGCACGCGCCGCACGATTGCCTGGTCTGCCTGATCAGCGATTTTGCCGGCGCCGATGACGCTACCTTGCGCCTCTTGCGCACGCTGGCCGCGCATAACGATGTGGTCGCAACGCTGGTGTATGACCCGCTGGCGTTGCGCATTCCCCTGAGCGGCCGGCTGGTGGTGACGCAGGGCGAGCTGCAGGTCGAAGTCGCCGCGGATCGCAAGCAGGTACGCGAGCCGCTGTCGGACTTCTTTTCAGGACGCCTGCACGACGTGGCCGAGCTGCTGCGCCGCAGCCGCGTGCCGCTCTTGTCCATCGATACGGCGGACGACACCGTGGCGCAGTTGCGCCGCGAGCTCGGCCGCCAGGCCAGCCGCGCGCAAACCAGGGGCCGGACATGAACGCCGACGCCGCTCCTTCCATCGAACAGCTGCGTCAGTTGCCGCTGCCCGAGCCGGTCAGCTACTGGCCGCAGACCTGGGGCTGGCTGGTCGTGCTGGCCGTGGTGCTGGCGCTGGCCACATGGGCCGCGTGGCGGATGGCGCGCCGCCACCGACGCAATGGCTACCGCCGCGCAGGGCTGCGCATGCTGGAAGCGCTGCGGCGCGAAACACAGGCGGATCCCCTGGCCGCACGCGCCTTGCCGGATCTGCTCAAGCGCGTCGGCCTGTCGTCGGTGGCGGCAGCGGACCGCGACCGGGTCGGCGCGCTGCAAGGCGCGGAGTGGGTCGCCTTCATGGATGCCGGCGTGGCCGTGTTTCCGCCCGACGCGGCCGTGCTGCTGCGCGCGCTGGCGTATGCGCCGCCCGAGACCTTGCGGGCCATCGACCCCGCGCGCGTGCGGACCTTGTTCGCCGCCAGCCGGCAATGGATGGAGCGTCACCATGTGGCGGCTTGAATATCCCTGGCTGCTGGCGCTGCTGCCGCTGGGCTGGCTGGCGTACCGCTATCTGCCGCCGTATGTGCAGCGGCGTAGCGCCGTACGCATTCCATTCTTCGAATCGGTGGCGCGCAGCACCGGCCAGACGCCGCAGCGCCCCGGCGTGCGCGGCGACCGCTGGCAACTGGCCTTGAACGCGCTGGTGTGGCTGCTGCTGATCCTGGCGCTGGCGCGGCCCGAACGGGTCGAGCCGCCGCTGGAGCATCGCCAGCCGGTGCGCGACCTGCTGCTGGCCATCGATATCTCGCAATCCATGGAGACCGAGGACTTCGTGGCGCCGGACGGCCGCCGCGAGGACCGCTTGAGCGGCGTCAAGGCCGTGGTGGCCGATTTCATCGACCGCCGCAAGGACGACCGGCTTGGACTGATCGTGTTCGGCACCGCCGCCTATCCCCAGGCGCCGCTGACCCAGGACCATGCCACGCTCAAGCTGCTGCTCGGCCAGGTAAGCACGCGCATGGCCGGGCCCAATACCGCCATCGGCGATGCCATCGGCGTGGCGATCAAGCAGTTCGAGCATGCCGGCGAACACGACCAGGTCCTGATCCTGCTGACGGACGGCAACGATACCGGCAGCGACGTGCCGCCGGACCGCGCCGCGGCCATGGCGGCCGCGCGCCATATCGTCGTGCATACCGTGGGCATAGGCGATCCGCAGGCGCAGGGCGAGGAGAAGGTCGATTTCGACGCCTTGCGCGCGATCGCAGCCAAGACCGGGGGCCGCTTTTTCCAGGCGCAAGACCAGACGTCGCTACGGCAGGTCTACGCCGAACTGGACCGCATCACGCCGCATGAGGTGCGCGAATTGCGCCACCAGCCGAAGCAGGATTTCTTCTGGGTGCCGCTGGGCCTTGCGCTGTTGCTGCTGGCTGGCTGGCACTTGGCCGCGGCGCTGCGCGGCCGGCGGCGCGACGCCCGGCCGCAAGGGGATGCGCGCGTGGAGGAGGGCGGATGGAAATCGACCTGAGCGCCTTCCATTTCCTGCGCCCCTGGTGGCTGCTGGCGGTCGCGGCCGCGGCCTTTGTGCTTTGGCGGCGGCGCGACGAGGACGGCCGGCTCGGCTGGCGCAGCAACATCGCGCCGGCGCTGCTGCCATACCTGACGGTGCGCACGCAGGGCAGCCGCGGGCCGCGGCCCGCGCAACTGCTGGCCGCCTTGCTGGCGCTGGGCGGCATCGCCGCTGCCGGGCCGACGTGGCAGCAGGACCGCCCGGCCTTCCTGGACAATCTTGCGCCCCTGATCGCGGCGGTCGACCTGTCGCCCTCGATGGACGCGGCGGATCTGCCGCCCAGCCGGCTGGAGGCCGCCAAACGCAAGCTGCGCGATCTGCTGAAACGGCGCGCAGGCGCCAAGACCGGCCTGATCGCCTATGCCGGCTCGGCGCATCTGGTGTTGCCGCCGACCGACGACCCTGCCTTGCCCGACATGTTCGTGCAGGCCCTGTCCACCGGGCTCATCGCCGCGCCCGGCAAGGATGCAGCGGGCGCGATCTCGCTGGCCGCGAGCCTGCTGCAATCGGGCGAGGCGGGCGGCACCCTGCTGCTGGTGACGGACGGTGCGGACACCGGCCAGCTGGCCGAAGTCGAGCGCCTGGCGCGGGCCAATTCCTTCCAGATCCTGGTGTGGGCGGCAGGCACGCGCGATGGCGGCGTGGTGCGCGACGCCCGCGGCCAGCCGCGCCTCGACGCGCAGGGCCGGCCCTTGCTGGGCAGTTTCGACGAGGATGCGCTGAAACAGCTGGCGCAAGCCGCCCGCGCGCCGCTGGGCAGCCTGACCCTGAACGACGACGACCTGGACTGGGTGACGCTGCATGCCGAACGGCACTTCCAGGAGGTGCAGGACGCGGACAAGCCGCTGCACTGGAAGGACGCCGGCTATTGGTTGTGCTGGCCGCTGGCGCTGCTGGCATTGCTGGCGCTGCGGCGCGGCTGGAACATCAACTGGACGGCCTGCCTGCTGCTCGCCGCCACGGCTACGCTGCATACCCCGCGCGCGGAAGCAGGCGCGCTGGCCGACGCCTTTTTCACGCCCGACCAGCAGGGCCGCTGGGCCTATGAACACGAGCGCTATGCCGAGGCTGCCGCCTTGTATGCCGATCCTTACTGGAAGGGTCGCGCCGCCTATGACGCCGGCGACTATCAGGCGGCGCTGGCCGCATTCGCCAAACTGGAAACGCCCGAAGGCGACTTCTATCTGGGCAATACCCAGGTCCGTCTGCGCAGCTACGACGCCGCGCTGGCGGCGTACGACCAGGCGCTGCGCCTGCGGCCGGATTTTCCCGAGGCGCGCGAAAACCGCGAACTGGTCGCCAGATTGATCGCCGCCGCCGAAAGCGAGCAACAGGACGACGACTCGGAGAAACCGGACGAGACCCGCGTGGACAGCGACAAGGGCGCGGGCAAGATGATCCGCACGCAGGCGCCGCAAGCCGCGTCCGACGAGGTCTGGCTGCGCAACCTGAGCCTGTCGCCGGCCGGCTTTCTGAAGCAGAAATTCGCGATCGAAGACGCACGCAAGGCCGCGCCGGCGCAGGGGAGGCAGCCATGATGCACCGCCATGCCGCGCTGCTGCGTTGCCTGGGCCTGCTGCTGTTGCTGCAACTGGGCCTGTGCGTCGGCGTGGCGCGAGCCCAGCAGGCGGATGGCGGGCCGCAGCTGCACGCCGAGGCGCGCATAGCGGCATCGGGCGACCTGATGGCTGGCGCCACCGCCATCCTGCAGGTGGACGTGTTGACGTCGACCTGGTTCACCCAGCCCCCGCAGATGCCGGCCCTGGACATCCCTGGCGCGCTGGTGTCGGGGCCGTCAGGGCAGGCCACCATCATCCGCGCCACCATCGGCGGCGTGGCCTACAGCGGATTGCGCTACGCCTATCTGGTCAGTCCCGAGGCGGCGGGCGACCTGCGCGTGCCGGCCATCCGGGTCAGCGCGCAGGTGGGGCAGGCGACTGCGCCCCTGGTTGCGCAGACGCGCCCGTTCGAGGCGCGCGCCGCCGGACCGCCAGGCGGGGTGGCCGGTCATGTCCTGGCGGCAAACTCGGTCCAGGCGACCCAGCAGATCCGCTATTCGGCCGAGCCTCCCGCCGTCGGCGACCACGTCAGCCGCGTCATCACCGTGCAGGCCCAGGGCGCCCAGGCCATGCTGATCCCGCCGCCTGCCGCGGCCGCCGTGCAGGGCCTCAAGCTGTACCCGTCCGAACCCGAATTGACGCAGATGTCCGACAGCCGCGGCGGTTTCCTCGGCGGACAGCGCATCGACCGCCTGGACTATGTGATCGAAAGCGGCGGCGCCCATGAACTGCCGGCGGTGGAAATCCGCTGGTGGAACGTCGCGGCCAACAAGGAAGAGCGCGTCACGCTGCCCGCGCAACGCTTCGAAGCGCGGGCGGGCGCCGCCTACCAGGCGCCATTCTCGGTCGAACAGGACCTGCGCGACATGGGCCGGCAAGTGCAGGTGCGCGTTCCGGGAGGATGGCTGGCGCTGGCCGCGGGCGCGGCGCTGGCGGCGTTGGCCTGGTGGCTGGGTGCGCCCTGGTTGCGGCGGACATTGGCCCGCCTGCGGGCCGGACTGCGGGCGCGGCGCGAACAATGGCACGCCTCCGAACCCTATGCGGCAATGACCTTGCGACGCTTGTTGGCGCAGCCCCAGCCGCGCATGGACGCGCTATACGCATGGCTGCGCCGAGCTTGCGGCGCAGCCACGATCGCGCAGGGGACGGCCGGCCTGGACCCGGCGCTGCGCCAATCCGCAGACGATGCGCTGCGAGCCTGCTATGGCGGGGAGCCGGACGCGGCGCGCGGCTGGCGCGGATTGAGCGGGATGTTCCCGCGTTGGCGCCGTGCCTTGCGCGCACCGGTACGAGAGGGCGGCGCGCAAGACCTGCCTACGCTGAATCCCCGTCCGGCCGCAACATCGCGCGGACTTGCGGGCTTGCCGCCCGCCGAAATTCCAGGAGATCTCCCATGACGACGCCTTTGCTTGCCCGCCGCTGGTTCGCGCTGCTGCTCCTGGTGCTCCTGGCCGGGCTGGCGCACGCGCAGACGCCGCTGCCTTCCTGGAACGAAGGGCCTTCGCGCCAGGCCATTCTTGGATTCGTGCAAGCCGTCACGACGGAGGGCAGCCCGGACTATGTAGCGCCGGCCGACCGCATCGCGGTGTTCGACAACGACGGCACGCTATGGAGCGAGCAACCTCTGTACTTCCAGCTGATCTTCGCGCTGGACCAGGTCAAGGCCATGGCGCCGCAGCATCCCGAATGGTCGACCGAGCAACCCTACAAGGCCGCGATCGAAGGCGACCGCCAGGCGCTTGCCGCCTCGGGCACCGAAGGACTGCTGAAGATCGTGGGCGCCACCCATACCAACATGACGACGCAGGCCTTCGGCGCGGAGGTCCGGCAATGGATCAAGACCGCGCGCCATCCGCGCTTCAAGCAGCCTTACACCAGCATGATCTATGCGCCGATGCTGGAGTTGCTGGACTATCTGCGCGGCAACGGCTTCAAGACTTACATCGTGTCGGGCGGCGAAGTGGAATTCATGCGGGCCTGGGCGCAGGACGTCTACGGCATTCCGCCCGAACAGGTGATAGGCACCACGTTCGTCACCGAGTTCCAGATGCAGGACGGCAAGCCCGTGCTGATGCGCACGCCCAAGCTCGACTTCAACGACGACGGCCCGGGCAAGCCCGTGGCCATCAACAAGTTCATCGGCCGCCAGCCCATATTCGCCTTCGGCAATTCGGACGGCGACCTGCAGATGCTGCAGTGGACAGCGGCGGGCAGCGGCAAGCGCTTCGCGGGCCTGGTGCATCACACCGACGCCCGGCGCGAATGGGCCTATGACCGGGATTCCAAGATCGGCAGGCTGGACCGCGCGCTGGATGAAGCGCAACAAAAAGGTTGGGTAATCGTAGACATGGCAAAGGAGTGGAGAAGGGTATACGCATTTGAAACACAGTGATTCGTTTACGTGATTGGGAACCGCCCGCGAGGGTCAGGAGATAGCGATGAACGCAAGAAAACTGTTGAGCGCGGCGCTCTTCGCCGCAACAGGCCTTATGGCACTGGCAAGCGCGCAGGCGCAGACCCAGGCGCCTGTGGCCAATCAGGGCCAGGCGGCGGCATCGGGCAAGAAGCCGAACATCCTGGTGATCTTCGGCGACGACATCGGGCAGGCGAATATCAGCGCCTATGCGCACGGCGTGGTCGGCTATCAGACGCCCAATATCGACCGCATCGCCAAGGAAGGCGCGATGTTCACGGATTACTACGCCGAGAACAGCTGCACGGCAGGCCGCTCGTCCTTCATCACGGGTCAATCGCCACTGCGTACCGGCTTGTCCAAGGTCGGCGCACCCGGCGCGACGGTCGGGTTGCAGAAGGGCGACATCACCATAGCCGAGGCCTTGAAGTCGCAGGGCTACAACACCGCGCAGTTTGGTAAGAACCATCTTGGCGACCGCGACGAATACTTGCCGACGCGCCATGGCTTCGACGAGTTCTTTGGCAACCTGTATCACTTGAATGCCGAAGAAGAGCCCGAGCGTCCGTACTGGCCCAAGGACCCCAACGATCCCTACGTGAAGAACTTTTCTCCGCGCGGCGTGATCAAGGCCACGGCCGACGGCAAGGTACAGGACACGGGCGCCTTGACCACCAAGCGCATGGAGACCATCGACGACGAAACCGTTGGCGCCGCTATCGAGTACATCGACAAGCACGGCAAGGAAGACAAGCCGTTCTTCGTGTGGATGAACACCACGCGCATGCACATCTATACGCATATCCGGCCCGAACACAAGGGCAAGAGCGGCATGCCCGGCAATGACTACGCCGATGGCATGTGGGAGCATGACCAGGACGTGGGCAAGCTTTTGAAGAAGCTGGACGACATGGGCATCGCCGACAACACCATCGTCGTCTACACCACCGACAACGGACCCAACGCCTTCACCTGGCCGGATGCCGCCACTACGCCATTCCGCAGCGAAAAGGACTCCAACTGGGAAGGCGCGTTCCGCGTGCCAGCCATGGTCCGTTGGCCTGGCAAGATTCCCGCCGGGGAAGTCAAGCGCGGCATGGTATCCGGCATGGACTGGTTCCCGACCCTGCTGGCCGCCACCGGCGACGCCAACGTGAAGGAACGGCTGCTGGACGGCTGGGCGCCGCAGGCCGGCGGCACCAAGTTCAAGGTGCATCTGGACGGCTACAACCAGCTGGGCTATTTGACTGGCAAGCAGGACAAGAGTGCGCGCGACGAGTTCTTCTACTTCAACGACGACGGCTTGCTGGTAGGCATGCGTTGGGGCGATTGGAAGGCCGTGTTTTGCGAACAGCGCGCGCCGGGGAACTTCAACGTCTGGCAGGATCCCTTCGTCTGCCTGCGCGTGCCGAAAATCTTCAACCTGCGCATGGATCCGTATGAGCGTGCCGACATCACCTCGGATCAGTACAACGACTGGCTGGCCAAAAACTCCTACCTGACGGCCATCGCCACCATGAAGGCGTCAGCGTTCCTGGAGACCTTCATTACCTATCCGCCCAGCCAGCGGCCGGCCAGCTTCAGTGTGGACCAGGTGCAGGAGCGGGTGAACAAGGCTATGGAGAAACACTTCGAAGATATGGAGAAACAGAAGTCGAAGTAGCCGGTTCCGGCGCAAGCCGGGACAGTACCGGGCGGCGCCTGTCGCGCCGCCCGGCAACGCAGCAGGAGCAGCATGATGGGCATGGGGGCAAGCGAGGCAGCGATGCAGGGACATGATGTGGACGACAAGGCGGCGCAAGGGCGCGCCCTGACGGCGGTCCGGCCGGCCGCGCTGCTGTTCCTGTCCGGAACGGCGGCCCTGGTGTTCCAGGTGCTGTGGATCAAGCAGTTGTCGCTGGTGGTGGGCGTGGAGGTCAGCGCCATCGCCGGCGCTGTCAGCGCATTCTTCCTGGGCCTGGCGCTGGGCGGCTGGCTGTTGGGCCGCAAGGCGGACCAGTTGCGGCGCCCGGTACGCTTCTACGCCATGCTGGAAGCGGGCGTGGCGCTGTCCTGCGTCGCCGTGACATGGCTGCTGGCGCGCAGCGCCGCCGCCTTTGTCGCGGTCGAGGCCCATAGCAGCCTGGCGGCCTGGCTGGCGGTAGGGCTGCTGCTGGCCGTCCCCGCATTCTTGATGGGCGGCACCTTGCCGGTGCTGCTGCGCGCCGTGAGCCGGCAGCAGGGCGCGGACGTGAGCCGCTCTGGCGGGGCGATGTATGCCGCGAATACCTGCGGCGCCATCCTGGGCGCATTGCTGCCCGCGTTCTTCCTGATTCCGCGCTTCGGCGTGCAAGGTGCGGCGCTGGCCGCGGCCTCGCTCAACGTGCTGGCGGCGCTGGGCGCCTGGATGCTGGACCGCAGGGCAGGCGACAGCGCGACGCCCGCCGACAATCCGCAGGCCGCTGCGGCGCCCTTGTCGGGCGAGGCGCGCCTGGCCGTGGCGCTGTACGCGGTGGCTGGCGCGGTGGCGCTGGGCTACGAAGTGATCTGGTCGCAGATGATCGTGCCCTTCATGAGCACACGCGCCTTCGCCTTCGCCATCGTGCTGGCCACCTATCTGGCCGGGCTGGCCATCGGCGCGGCGCTCTATGCGCGCTGGGCCCATCGCGTGCGCAATCCCTGGCCGGTGTTCGGCTTCCTGATCGCTGGCGCAGGCCTGATCGCGGTGCTGGAGGTGGCCTTGCTGGGCAAATGGCTGATCGTGGCCCAGACGCAGGCGGAAGCGGCGGTCTACCAATGGACGGGCAGCGGCTTTGCCGGCATGTGCGCGCGCTTCGCGGTAGCGGCGGCCAGCCTGGTGTTGGCGCCCACGCTGCTGCTGGGCGCGGCGTTTCCCGCCGTGCTGCGTATCGCGGTGGGCGACCGGCAGGTGGGGCGGGAAGCCGGGGCCGTGCTCGCCTGCAACACGCTGGGCGGCATCGCGGGCACCTTGTTGACGGGATTCCTGCTGTTGCCCGCCCTGGGGCTGGTACGCACGCTGAGCATGCTGGCGGCCATCGCCGCGGCGGTGGGCGCCGTTGCCGCCTGGCGCGGGCGTGCGGACGGCCGCGCCGCCACCGGGTGGGCCACCGGCATCGCGGGCCTCGCCACCCTGGCGCTGATCGCCACGCTGCCGGCAGACCAGTTTGCGCGGCTACTGCCGGGGGCGAGCGGCGCGGGCCTGGTGTTCTACGAGGAAAGCCATGGCGGCACCGTGGCCGTGGTCGAGCGCGCCGGCAACGGCAACCGCTTCCACCGGCTCTATATCCAGGGCGTATCGAATTCGGGCGACGCCATGCCTTCGCTGCGCTACATGCGGCTGCAGGCGCTGCTGCCCTTGATCGTGCATGCGGGCGAACCCAAGTCCGCGCTGGTCGTGGGCTACGGCACCGGCATCACGGCGGGCGCCTTGTCGCAATACCGCGGGCTGGAAAAGCGGGCGGTCGCCGAGCTGCTGCCAGCCGTGCTGCGCGCCGCGCCGCACTTCCAGGGTACGTTCCAGGCCGCCACCGATCCTGGCCTGGACAAGCGGCTGCGCGACGGACGCCGCGAGCTGCAGGCCAGCGCCGAACGCTGGGACCTGATCACGCTGGAGCCGCCGCCGCCTTCCGCCGCGGGCGTGGTGAATCTGTATTCCCGCGACTTCTACCAACTGGCCGCAAGCCGGCTGGCGCCGCAAGGCATCGTGGCGCAATGGCTGCCGCTGCCCACGCAGAACGAAGACGACACCCGCGCGCTCATCGCCAGCTTCATCCAGGTGTTTCCGCATGCCCAGCTCTGGACCAGCGAACTGCATGAAATGCTGCTGCTGGGTTCCATGCAGCCGCTGACGCTGGACGCGGCCCGCATCCAGGCGCGCTACGGCCAGCCCGACACCGCCGCCGCGTTGCAGGCTGTGGGCGTGCCATCCGCCGCCGCCTTGTTGTCCACCTGGGTCACGGACCGGGAAGGCCTGGCGCGCTTTGCCGGCGATACCCCGGCCGTGACCGACGACCGCCCGGGCATCGAGTACGCGACCTGGGTCCGCCCGCGCGAAGTGGCGCGCGTCCTGCCCGCGCTGCTGGCCCTGCGCAGCGAACCGCCGCTGACCGGCGCGTCCGACGTGCTGCGCACCGACATGGAACTGGAGCGGGCGCGGCTCGACACGTTCTACCGGGCGTCGCTGGCGGCCTATGTGGGGGATCGTGAAACCTGGGGCAGGGAAATGAACAAGCTGGCGCGCGATGATGGCGACAACGCCTACTACCGCTGGTTCATGCCCAGCGCCAGGCAGTAGGGCTAACTACATATGCGACGCCATGGCGCGACCCCGTGGGGCGAGCAATAGCCCGCGCAGGGCGTCGCCATCGACATGCCGCTCTGGCAGCGCAGGTCCGGCGCCCGTTCGCCATAGGGCACCATGCCCTGGCAATCGCATGAGGCAAGGCCGGCGCCGGACGGCAGCTTCTTGGGCAGTTCCGGCACAGCGGCGCGTTCGGCCTTGGCCTTGGGCGCGGGCGGCGGCGCTTCGTCGTTCGCATCGGCGCGCTCGATCACGCCCCGGACCTTGGCCGTCGGCATGCTGCAGGCTTTGGCAATGGCATTGACCGTGCGGCCGTCGTTGGCCATCGCCACGATCTTCTTGTCGCTGCAGGCCGCCTCGGCGCGCGGCGCGGCGAGGACCCACAGCGCAAGCGCGGCCGCCAGGAAAATACCGGGACTGGTCAGTGTCATTGCACGCCTCCTGCACCCATGCCCGAATGAGGAAGTACGGCGTAGTCTGGTCAGGCGAGAGGGTTCTGGCCAAGAGCGTAGTGCCGGCTATTTGGGGGTGTCAACGCAGCCCGATTGCCTAATACTTCTTGCGTAAGCGGGCTCGGCGCCGGCGCTATTCCTAAGCATGAGGCGGCTTGGTGCGCGCGCCATGATGCGCGGGCACCAGCCCCGGCGCGATCAAGCTGCCGCGAATTCCGGATGCAGACCCGCCGCGAACGGATGCGCGACGATCTCCGATTGCGCCTGCGCGCGGGCCGCCTGCAACGCCTCCGCGCCCCGCGCCGTGCCCTGCACCGAAAAGAACATCACGTTCTTCAGGCCCATCGTGCCCAGCACGTGCCTAAGATAAGGCGTGAGAAAGTCCGGCTGGCTTTGCCCGTCGCAGCCGAAGTCGCCGCCGGACGAGATCGCCACGTATACCGGACGGTCCTCCAGGCTGCCTTCCTTGCCGCGCGCCGTGATCTGGAAGGTGCTGCGCACCCGCACCACGTGGTCGATCCAGGTTTTCAACGATGCCGGCACGGTGAAGTTGTGCATCGGAGTCGCGATGACGACGTGGGTCGCGGCCTGCAGGGACTGGATCAGTTCGGTTGAGCGGCCCAGCGCGCCCCGATTCTCGCGTCCGTCCGTGGGGTCCTGGCGCGCACTCAGCGTGGCGGCGTAGTCGGAGTCGACCAGGGACAGGGCGGTCGCGTCGACGTCGACCACGGCCGCGTCGGGCGCGGCGGCGGTGAGTTGGTCAACGATGGCTTGCGACAGGCGATAGCTTTCGGAGGCGCGGCCACGCGGGCTGCAGATGATGCGCAGGATATTCATGAGGCGGAGGTTTCCAGGGATTTGCTGAATCGGATAGCGCTGGTCAACAGACCGGCGCGGAAATAGAAGCGTTGGGCCAGGGCGTTGCCCAGGCCGGTGTCGAGCACCAGGCGGGCGCAGCCGTGGCCGCGCGCGGCGGCGTCCAGGGCTTGCAGGAGCCGGGCGCCCCAGCGTTCGCCGCGGCGGCCGTCCGCCACCACCAGGTCGTCCACGTACAGAAAGCGGCCGTAGATCAGGTTTTCCTGCACGCGGTAGCCGGCCAGCGCGACGGCTTGGCCATGGTCCATGGCGGCCAGCAGCCGGTAGCCGTCGGCGCGCATGCGGCTCACGCGTTCGACGAAATCGGCTTCGTTTTTCAGATGGGGCCTGAGCTCGCGCATGAGCGGCAGGCAGGCCCTCAGGTCCTGCGGGCTTTCGAGGTGTTGCATAGTGGCGTCGGTCATGGATGCACTGGCGGTGTCAGGGTTCAAGTGCAGTCATCTTAGGAGCCGCATGCCATAATTAGAAGGGCCATAAATTGAATTCTGGACTATGCCATGATCAACCCGCAGCCCCAGGACCAGCCCATGCCGCCGGACGGCGCCGAGCCTCTGTACCGCCAGGTCTACGAGCGCTTTCGCGGCGCCATCGCGCAGGGCACGCTCAAGCCAGGCGACCGCATTCCATCGGCGCGGGCGCTGGCCAAGGAGATGGGCGTGGCGCGCGGCACGGTGGAGGTCGCGTATTCACTGCTGGCATCGGAAGGCTATATCCAGGCGCGCGGCCAGGCCGGTACGGTGGTAGCGCCCGACCTGCAGCCCCAGCACGCGCCGCCCCCCGCCGTGGCCATTCCTGCCGAGACGCCCGGCGACGGCCCGGGCTGGCGCGAACCCTCGGGCCTGCGGCCGTTCCAGATGGGCTTGCCGGCGCTGGATGAATTTCCCCGCAAGCTCTGGGCCCGCCTGGGCGCGCGGCAACTGCGCGGCCTGCAGGCCGGGGACCTGGCCTATCCGCCCAGCGGCGGCCTGCCAGCCCTGCGCAGCGCGACCGCCGCCTATCTGCAGGTGGCGCGCGGCATCCATTGCCAGCCCTCGCAGGTGTTCATCACCGCCGGCTACAACAGCACGATGGCGCTGATCCTGCAGACGCTGTTCGAAGCCGGCGACCAGGTCTGGATGGAAGATCCAGGCTATCCGCCAACCCGCGCGCTGCTGGAGCAGGCGCGCTTGAAGCCCGTGCCCGTGCCGGTGGACCAGGACGGCATCATGGTCGGCGCCGGCATCGAGCGGGCGGGGCGGGCGCGCGGCGCGGTGGTGACGCCTGCCCATCAAAGCCCCTTGAGCATGTCCTTGTCATTGCCGCGCCGGCAGGCCTTGCTGGACTGGGCCGAACGCTGCGGGGCCTGGATCGTGGAAGACGATTACGACGGCGAATACCGCTACGTCGGCCGTCCGCTGCCGGCCTTGAAGAGCCTGGATACGCAGGGGCGGGTGTTGTATGCGGGCACCTTCAGCAAGGTGTTGTTCCCCGGCCTGCGGCTGGCCTATCTGGTGGTGCCCGAGGCGCAGGCTGGACGCTTCGCGCAGTCCGCGCGCTTGCAGGCGGGCGCTGCGCCTGGCCTGACCCAGGCCATATTGAGCGCCTTCATGGCCGAAGGCCATTTCGGCCGCCACATCCAGCGCATGCGCAAGCTGTACGCGGAACGGCGCGCCGCGACCGTGGCGGGCCTGAATGATGCGCTGGGGCAGCGCCTGCGGATCGAGCCGCAGCCCGGCGGCATGCATCTGGTGGCGCGCCTGGAAGACGGCCAGAGCGACGTGGCGTTGGCCGGGCGGATGGAAGAGCAGGGCATGTATGCGGGCGTATTGTCGCGCTGGCACGCCGCCCCACAGGGGCAATCGGCGCTGCTGCTCAGCTTCACCAATATCGCCACGCAGGCGCAGGCCCGTGAACTGGGTCTGCGCATACTGCAGCTGATGCAGTCCTAGTTCAGCCCGGCCTTGTCCAGGCCGTAGGCCGCGTCGGCCGAACCCGGCACGGTGCGCAATGCCACGTTCAGCCGGTTCCAGCCGTTGATCCCGACCACCAGCAGGGTCAGGTCGGAAATTTCCTTTTCGGACAGCTGCGCGCGCACGTCCTCATAGACCGCATCCGATACGCCCTGCGCCGACAGGGTGGTGACCGCCTCGGTCCAGGCCAGCGCGGCGCGCTCGCGCGGCGAGAACAGTGTGGACTCGCGCCAGATGGCGATGTGATGCAGGCGCAGTTCGCGCTCGCCGGCGATGCGGGCCTGCTTGACGTGCATGTCCAGGCAAAAGCCGCAGCCGTTGATTTGCGACGCGCGGATATCCACCAGTTCGCCGACCTCCTGCACGATGGGGGTCTTCTTCAGCGACATGCTGAATTCCAGGTACTTCCTGGACTGTTCCTCGGATACCTGGAAATAATTCAAACGCTGGGTCATGTTCCTACCTTTTCGATGCGTGTTGCCGAGCGGAATCTCGTGTCCACAGGATGCCGCGGCTTGGACCAGGAAGGTAGTGCCATAAATGGAGTTTTCGCCTGGGCCATGCTCAGGCCGGCCAGCGCAACACGAAGCGTGCGCCGCCCAGGGGGCTGTCGTGGATTTCGATACCGCCGCCGTGGCTGGCGGCCACTCGCCAGACGATGGCCAGGCCCAGGCCGGCGCCGCCGGTGCCGCGGTCCCGGCTTTCGTCCAGGCGGATGAAGGGTTCGAACACGCGTGTCCGGTCGGCGGGCGCGATGCCGCCGCCGTCGTCGTCCACGATCAGCTCGAAGCCGCCCGACGGGCACTGGGTGAGCTTGACCTCCACGTGGCGGCTGGCGTAGCGCACCGCGTTCTGCACCAGGTTCAGCAAGGCCCGGCTCATGTAGCGCGGATGCAGCCGCACGCGCGGCGGGTAGTCGCGATGCACATGGCACTGGATCGCACGCGCCTCGGCCTGGTGCGCCACCTGCGCCAGCGCTTCGCCCAGCCAGTCGCAGGTGTCCACGGTTTCCAGCCGGACGGTGTCGTCGGTGGGGCGTTCCAGCCGCGCATAGACCAGCAGTTCGGCCACCAGCGTTTCCAGTTCGCAGATGTCGGCCTGCATGTCGCGCAGTATCTGGTGCCGCTTGGGCAGGTGCTGGTCCTGGCCCAGCATGGCGACCTCGAAGGACAGTCGCGCCAGCGGCGTGCGCAATTCGTGGGAGACCGCGTTGGTCAGGCTGCGCTGGTTTTCGACCAGCGCCGAAATGCGCTCGGCCATCTGGTTGAAGCTTTCGCCCACGTGCCGCATGCCGGCCAGGCGCGACAGCCGCACCCGCGCGCCCAGGTCTCCCTGGCCCATGCGCAGCGTGGCGTTGCGCAGCCGGTCCAGGTCGCGCCACAGGGGCAGGGCCCACAGCAGCAGCAGGATGATGCCCACGATCAGGCTCAACGCAGTCCAGACGCCAACGGTGACCCATCGCTCCAGCACCGGCGCGCGCGGCAGGCGGACTTCCAGCCACTGCCGGGGCTGGCCCGCCAAGGGCGCGAGATAGACGTTGTAATCGTCGCGCATGATGATGCCCAGCGTGGCCAATTGCCGCTGTTCCTCTGTGCTGGGCGTGACGTCGGCATCGGCCAGCAGACCCAGGCCCAGGCCGTAAAGCGGCTGGATGTCGTCGCGCAGGCGCTCGGCGCGAGCGGCCGGCGCAATGCTGTCGAGTTCCGTGCGCAGCACATGCATCTGTCCCCGGACAGCCTGGTACGACAGATCCGCGCTGACCGAATCCAGCAGATACATCAAGCTGCGTTCCACCAGCTGCGACCCCGCGACATAACCGATGGCGGCGACGACGAAGATGCGGATCGCGAACTTGAACATGGGGGATACGGCCGGATGAGGACTCGCGATGCTAGGCGCATGCCGCCGGGCAGTCCGCCGATATTTGTAGGGTATTTGTAAAGTTGTTTGTCTGTCTCTTATACACATCT